>PKWQ01000312.1 GCA_003133265.1 Acetobacteraceae bacterium | reverse complement strand
CCGCCAGCGCCGCCAGCACCCGCGCGCGCGCCTCGGTGATCCGCGCATCGGGCGGGGGATCGGCGACCAGCCAGCCGGTGGGTGGGCGGGCGGCATCGGGGCGGACCACGCGCAGCGCCATCGCCATCACCTCGCCGGGCGGGGTCAGGGTATAGGCGGCGATCCAGTCGATGAAGCGGCGCATCGGCTCCGCCATGGCGGGCGTGTCGAGCACCGCCGCGATCGGCTTCAGCTTGCGGTCCGGCACCGTCGCATCGCCCGGCGCGTCCCAAACCACGCCCACTTCCTCGCGCCGGTTCAGCGGCACCAGCACCACGTCGCCGGGCGCCACATCCAGTTCCGGCGGCACGCGATAGTCAAACGGCCCCGGAAACGGGTAGGGCAACATGACAGGCACCCGAGACCGAAGCTTCCTGTCAACACCCACCATCCTATATAATCCACTCCGCTTTCGTGCCTGACCGTCAGGCGTAGCCCCTATCCGGACCAATCGCATGAAGTTCTTTGTCGATACCGCCGATACGGCGGAGATTAAATCGCTTGCAGCCAGCGGCCTGCTGGACGGGGTGACCACCAACCCCTCGCTGATCGCCAAATCCGGCCGCAAGATCCTGGATGTGGTGGCCGAAATCTGCGACCTCGTGCCCGGCCCAGTGAGCGCGGAGGTTGCCGCCACCGATTACGACGGCATGATCCGCGAGGCCAAGGTGCTGCGCGCCATCGCCAGCAACGTCGCGGTGAAGCTGCCGCTGATCCCGGACGGACTGCGCGCCTGCCGCACGCTGGCGGACCAGGGCACGATGGTCAACGTGACGCTGTGCTTTTCCGCCGCCCAGGCGCTGCTGGCGGCCAAGGCGGGGGCGAGCTTCGTGTCGCCCTTCGTCGGGCGGCTGGATGACATCGGCCAGGACGGCATGGGCCTGATCGCCGACATCCTGACCATCTACCGCAACTACCCGGCATTGAAGACCGAGGTACTGGTGGCCTCCATCCGCCACCCGATCCATGTGGTCCAGTCGGCCAAGCTCGGCGCCCATGTCGCCACCCTGCCGCCGGCGGTGTTGCGCCAGCTCTTCGCGCATCCGCTGACCGACAAGGGCCTGGCCGGCTTTCTCGCCGACTGGGCGAAGACGGGACAGACAATTGCATGAGAGCCCACAGCCGATGACCGTCCCACGCCGGAAAGCCGGAGAAGTGGACGCGGCCCTGGTCGCGGAGTTCCTGCGCGCGCATCCGGGCTGGCTCGCCGAACATCCCGACCTCTATCGCGTGCTGGAACCGCCGGCACGGGTGCATGGCGAGGTTCTGGCCGACCACATGGCGGCGATGCTGCGCACGGCACGATCGGAAACAGCGGTCATGGCGGAGCGCGCCGACGACGTGCTGGCCGCCGGGCGCGCCGCCGCCGGTCTGGCGCAGCGGGTGCAGGACGCGGTACTGGCGCTGATCCGCTCCGGCGATCCGGCGGAGTGCGTGAACGCGGAATTGTCCGGCATCCTGCGCGTCGATTCGGCCGCTTTGTGCGCCGAGACACCGCTGAAAGGCGCGCGGCTGCTGCCCGCCGGCACCATCGAGCGGCTGCTGGGCGGGCGGGATGTCGTCTTCCGCGCGGCGCCCGCCGAGACAAGGCTGCTGCATGACGAGGCCGCCGCACTCGCCAGTTTCGACGCGCTGGTACGCATCCCCGGCGCCGGCACCCCGGCGATTTTGGCGTTGGCCACCCGCGATGCCCGCGCGCTCGATCCCTCCCAGGGCGGCGGCGCGCTGGCCTTCCTGGGCAGGGCCATCGCCGCCGCGCTCGGGCGCTAGCAATGACCGGGGAGGCGCTGCGCACCGCCTTCCTCGACTGGCTGGGCAACGAGCGCCGGGCCTCGCCGCTGACCGTGGAGGCGTATGCCACCGACACCGCCGGCTTTCTCGGGTTCCTGACCCGGCACCTGGGCGCGGAGCCCGATCTTGCCGCGCTGGCGGCGCTGCGCCCGGCCGATCTCCGGGCATGGCTGGCGGAGATGGCCGCCGCCGGGGCGGTGAACGCCACACGGGCACGGCATCTGTCGGCGGTGCGCAGCTTCTTCCGCTTCCTGGCCCGTCGGCACGGGCTCGACAACGCATCGCTGAAGCTGCTGTCCGCGCCGCGCGCCCACCCGCCGGTGCCGCGCGCACTCTCGCCCAAGCACGCCCGCGCGATCACCACGGACATCGCGGAGATGTCCAACCGAACCGCGATCCAGGCGCGGGACACGGCCTTGTTCACGCTGCTCTATGGCTGCGGCCTGCGCATCGCCGAGGCGCTGGCGCTCGATGTCCGCGATGCGCCGCCGCCCGGTGGCACCGGGGCACTGCGCGTGGTCGGCAAGGGCGCCAAGGAACGCATCGTTCCCGTGCTGCCGGCGGTGCGCGAGGCGATCGCCGGCTGGCTGCGCCATCACCCCGACCCGAGCCCCGCCAGCCCGCTGTTCCTGGGCGCGCGCGGCAAGCGGCTGGACGCCGCCGTCGCCCAGCGCACGCTGCGCGAGTTCCGCCGCCTGAACGGCCTGCCCGAGCACGCCACGCCGCACGCGCTGCGCCACTCCTTCGCCACCCATCTGCTGGCCGGGGGTGCGGATCTGCGCTCGATCCAGGATCTGCTGGGCCACGCCAGCCTGTCGACCACGCAGCGTTACACCGCCGTGGACGAAGCGAAGCTGCTGGATGTCTGGCGGCGGGCGCACCCGCGCGGCGGCGGCTGAGGGCGGGCGGCGCCCTGGTCGGAAACTACGCCCGCGCGGCCTGCATCAGCCGCTTCATCTTCGCCACCACCGGGGCCAGGCCCTCGATGATCGCCTCGCCGATCAGGAAATGGCCGATATTCAGCTCCACCACTTCGGGCAGCGCGGCCACGGGACCGACATTGTCATAGGTCAGGCCGTGGCCGGCATGGCATTCCAGGCGGAGCGAGGCGGTCAGCGCCGCCGCCGCGCGCAGGCGGGCAAGCTCGCCCTCCCGGCCCCCGGCATAGGCGCCGGTATGCAGTTCCACCACCGCCGCGCCGATCGCCGCAGAGGCGCGAAGCTGCGCCGGATCGGGGTCGACGAACATCGACACGCGGATACCGACGGCGGACAGGCGCGCGACCGCCGGACGCAGCGCCTCCTGTTGCCCGGCGACGTCCAGGCCGCCCTCTGTGGTCACCTCGGTGCGCTTCTCCGGCACCAGACAGACCGCGTGCGGCCGGGCGGCGACGGCGATAGCGACCATCTCCTCGGTCGCGGCCATTTCCAGGTTCAGCGGCACGCTCAGCGCGGACAGGAAGCGGCGCACATCCTCGTCGCGGATGTGCCGGCGATCCTCGCGCAGATGGATGGTGATGCCGTCCGCGCCGCCCTGCACCGCCGCCAGCGCGCCGATCAGCGGGTCCGGATGCAGCCCGCCGCGCGCGTTGCGAACGGTGGCGACGTGATCGACATTCACGCCCAGGCGGAGCGGTTTCATGCCTCGATCCTTACGGCACGCGCGCGGCTGGCGGCAAGCACGGCGGCCAGGTCCAGCGCGGCGATCAGGCTGGACGGATCGGCGATACCGCGCCCGGCGATGTCGAAGGCGGTGCCGTGATCGGGCGAGGTGCGCACGATGGACAGGCCGAGCGTGATATTGACGCCGTGATGCATGTCGATGGTCTTCAGCGGGATCAGCGCCTGATCGTGATACATGCAGATCGCCACGTCGTAGCGGGCGCGCGCCGCCACGGTGAACATCGTGTCCGGCGGCCAGGGGCCGGACACGTCCAACCCCTCCGCCCGCAGCGCGGCGATGGCCGGGGCGATGATGGTGGTTTCCTCCTCGCCCAGCGCGCCCTGCTCCCCGGCATGCGGATTGAGCCCGGCGATGGCGAGGCGCGGGCGGGCGATGCCGAAATCGCGCTGCAGCGCCGCGGCGGTGATCCGCGTGACGGTGACGATGGCCTGGGTATCCAGCATGGCGATGGCGCGGCGCAGCGAGGCATGCACCGTCACCGGCACCACGCGCAGTTCCGGACAGGCCAGCATCATCACCGGCTGGTCGGTGGAACCGGTCAGCTCGGCCAGAAACTCGGTGTGGCCGGGATGGGCGAAACCCGCCTCGTACAGCGCCGCCTTGTTGATCGGGTTGGTGACCACACCGCCGACCTCGCCGCGCATGGCGAGCTTCGCGGCATCGGCGATGGAACGGATGACGGCGGAGGCATTGGCCGGATCGGTGCGGCCGGGGATGGCGGGGACGGCGAGCCGCACCGGCAGCACCGGCAGCGCATCGGCAAAGACCGCGACGGCCTCGGCGGCGGATGCCACCTCACGGATCGGCACGTCGAGCCCGAGCATACGCGCCAGCGCCGCGAGACGGTCGGGATCGTCCAGTGCGACGAACACCGGGCCGCTTGCCCGCCGCGCCAGCCACGCGGTCAGCGTGATCTCGCCACCGACGCCGGCCGGATCACCCATGGTGAGAGCGAGTGGACGCATCGGTTAAATATGCAACGCCCGGCCTGCGACCGCCAGGGCTGCTTCCTTCACCGCCTCGCTGAGCGTCGGATGCGCATGGCAGGTGCGCGCGACATCCTCGGCCGAGGCGCCAAACTCGATGGCGGTGGCGAGTTCGGCGATCAGCGTGCCGGCCTCCGGACCGATGATATGCGCGCCGAGCAACCGGTCCGTGGCCGTGTCGGCCAGCAGCTTCACGAAGCCCTCGGTCTCGCCCATCGCCCGCGCCCGGCCGTTCGCCGTGAACGGGAATTTCCCGATATTGTAGGCGATGCCGGCGGCCTTCAGTTCCTCCTCGGTCTGGCCGATGGAGGCAACCTCGGGCGCGGTGTAGACCACGCCGGGAATGACGCCGTAATTCACATGCCCGGCCTGACCGACGAGGCGTTCGGCGAGGGCCACGCCCTCCTCCTCCGCCTTGTGCGCCAGCATCGGGCCGTCGATGGCGTCGCCGATGGCGTAGATGCCGGGCACGTTGGTCGCATAATGCGCGTCGGTCTTCACCCGGCCGCGCTCGTCCAGTTCCACCCCGATCTCGGCCAGGCCGAGCCCGGCGAGGAATGGCCGACGGCCGATCGCCAGCAGCACGACGTCGGCGACGATCTGTTCGGCCGGGCCGCCCTTGACCGGCTCCATGCTGACCACCACGCCGGCGGCGGTCTTCTCCGCCCCGGTGACCTTGGCGCCGAGCCGGAACTTGATGCCCTGCTTGGCCAGCATGCGCTGGAAGTGCTTGGCGATTTCCGCGTCCATCGTCGGCACCAGCCGGTCGAGGAACTCCACCACCGTGACCTCGGCGCCCAGCCGGCGCCAGACCGAGCCCAGTTCCAGCCCGATCGCGCCGCCGCCGATCACCACCAGATGGCCGGGCACCTTTTCAAGCTCCAACGCGCCGGTGGAGGTGACGATCACCTTCTCGTCCACCTCGACGCCCGGTAGCGGCATGCTCTCGCTGCCGGTGGCGATCACGATGTGCTTGGCGTCATAGACGGTGCCGGCGACATCCACCTTGCCGGGCGCGGCGATGCGGCCGGTGCCCTTCAGCCAGGTGATGTGGTTCTTCTTGAACAGGAACTCGACGCCCTTGACGTTGGCACCGACGACCTCGGCCTTGCGCGCCTGCATCCGCGCCAGATCGAGCTTCACGCCCTCCACCAGCACGCCATGATCGGCCAGCGAATGGGTGGCGGCGTGGTAGTTCTCCGAGGATTGCAGCAGCGCCTTGGACGGAATGCAGCCGACGTTCAGGCAGGTGCCGCCGAGCGTGAGCTGCTTCTCCACGCAGGCGACCTTCAGGCCAAGCTGCGCGGCGCGGATGGCGCAGACATAACCGCCGGGCCCCGCGCCGATGACGATGACGTCGAAAGAATCGCTCATGGCCGGGGCTCCTTGGTCACAGGTCCAGCAGCAGGCGGCGCGGGTCCTCGACGCATTCCTTGATGCGCACGAGGAAGGATACCGCCTCTTTCCCGTCGACCACGCGATGGTCATAGGACAGCGCCAGATACATCATCGGCCGGATCTCGACCTTGCCGCCGATCGCCACCGGCCGGTCCTGGATCTTGTGCATGCCCAGGATGCCGGACTGCGGCGGGTTCAGGATCGGCGTGGACATCAGCGAGCCATAGACGCCGCCGTTGGTGATGCTGAACGTGCCGCCGCTGAGTTCGTCCAGCTTCAGCGCACCGTCGCGGGCGCGGCGGCCGAAATCGGCGATGGCCTTCTCGACCCCGGCGAAGCTCAACTGGTCGGCATCGCGGATCACCGGCACCACCAGCCCGTTCGGGCCGCCGACGGCGATGCCCATATGGACGAAGTTCTTGTAGACGATCTCCTCGCCGTCGATCTCGGCGTTCACCGCCGGGAATTCCTTCAGCGCCGCGATGGTCGCCTTCACGAAGAACGACATCAGGCCGAGCCGCACCCCGCCGTGCTTCTTCTCGAACGCATCGCGGTATTCGGCGCGCAACGCCATGGCCGCCGACATGTCCACCTCGTTGAAGGTGGTCAGCATCGCCGCGGTGTTCTGCGCTTCCTTCAGCCGCGCGGCGATGGTCCGGCGCAGCCGCGTCATGCGCACCCGCTCCTCGCGCACATCGCCGACGCGCGGCGCCTTCGGGGCCGGCGCGGCGGGCACCGATGCGGGGCGCGCCAGGAATTCCAGCACGTCGCCCTTGGTGATGCGGCCATCCTTGCCGGTGCCGGCGCCGACCTGCGCAGCACCCACGCCCTGCTCTTCCATGATCTTCGCCGCCGCCGGCAGCGGCGCATGCACGGGCTGCTCGGCGGGACGCGCGACCGGGCCGGACGGACGCGGCGGCGGATGCACGCCGGCCGGCGGATAGGCGGCGGGACCGGGCGGGGGCAGCACCGCGCCCGCCCCAGCCTCAAGCAGGGCGAGCACCGCGCCGACCTCGACCTCTCCGCCTTCCGCCACCACGATAGTAGCGAGCACGCCGGCCGCGGGCGCGTTGACCTCGACCGTGACCTTGTCGGTCTCCAGCTCCACCAGCGGCTCGTCGGCGGCGACCGTCTCGCCGGCCTGCTTGATCCAGCGTGCCACCGTGGCGGTCGTGACGCTTTCGCCCAATGCGGGCACCTTGATCTCGATTGCCATGGCGGTTCCTTCAGTCCTTCTCGATCTTCGGTTCGCGCTTGGTACCCGGTTCAGGCGGCGTTCAACGCGGCGGCGACCAGCGCGGCCTGCTGCGCGGTGTGCACCTTGGCCAGCCCCGTCGCCGGGCTGGCCGCCGCCTCGCGTCCGACATAGTCGGGGCGCTTGGCCTTGATCCCGATCCCGCGCAGCACCTTCTCGATCCGCCGGTCGAGGAAGCTCCAGGCGCCCATGTTCTCGGGCTCTTCCTGGCACCACACCACATCGGCGTTGCGGTAGGGCGCCAGCTCGCGCGTCAGCGTCTTTTCCGGGAAGGGGAAAAGCTGCTCGACGCGCAGGATGGCGACGTCCTTGATGCCCTGCTCGCGCCGTGTCTGGAGCAGGTCGTAATAGACCTTGCCGGAGCACAGCACGACGCGCTTGACCTGCTCGGGCGGCAGGATCGGATCGATCTCGGGGATGACGAAGCGGAACGTGCTGTCCCCGGTCATCTCCGCCAGCGTCGAGACCGCGAGCTTGTGGCGCAGCAGCGACTTCGGCGTGAACACCACCAGCGGCTTGCGGAAGTTGCGCTTCATCTGCCGGCGCAGCTTGTGGAAATAATTGGCCGGCGTGGTCAGGTTGCACACCGCCATGTTCCGCTCGGCGCACAATTGCAGATACCGCTCGGGCCGGGCGGAGGAATGCTCCGGTCCCTGGCCCTCGTGACCGTGCGGCAGCAGCATGACCAGGCCGGACATGCGCAGCCATTTGGTTTCGCCACTGGCCAGGAACTGGTCGATGATGACCTGCGCGCCGTTGGCGAAGTCGCCGAACTGGCCTTCCCACAACACCAGCGTCCTCGGATCGGCCAGCGTGTAACCATATTCGAAGCCGAGCACGCCGGCTTCCGACAGCAGCGAGTTGTAAACCTCGATCTTCGCCTGATCCGGTTCAATATTGTTCAGCGGCACATATTCGTTCTGGTTGACCTGATCGATCAGCACCGCGTGGCGATGGCTGAAGGTGCCGCGCTGACAGTCCTCGCCGGACAGGCGCACGCGATGGCCTTCCAGCAGCAGCGAACCGAAGGCCAGCGCCTCGGCGGTGCCCCAGTCGATGCCCTCGCCGCTGTCGATCATCTCGCGCTTGGCTTCGAGCTGGCGGACGATCTTCGGATTGGCCGCGAAGCCCTCCGGCACACCAACCAGCGCGGCGGCGACATGGCGCAGCGTCGCCTCCGCCACGGCGGTCGGTTCCTCGGCGCGCTCGATCTCCTGATCGGCCTGCTTGAAGCCGGTCCAGTGGCCTTCCAGCCAGTCCGCCTTGTTCGGCTTGTAGGATTGCGCCGCCTGGTACGCGGCCTCCAGCGTCGCGGTGAATTCGTTCCACATCGCCTGCGAACGTTCCGCCGGTACCGCGCCTTCCCTGGCCAGAGCCTCGGCATACAGCGTGCGCGTGGTCTTCCGGCCACGGATCGCCTTGTACATGATCGGCTGGGTGAAGGCCGGCTCGTCGGCCTCGTTGTGGCCGTGCCGGCGGTAGCAGACGATGTCGAGCACGATGTCGGTGGCGAAGCGCAGGCGGAACTCGGCCGCCATCCGCGCGCAGAAGATCACCGCCTCGGGATCGTCGCCGTTCACATGCAGGATCGGCGCCTGGATCGACTTGGCGACGTCGGTGCAATAGAGGCCGGAATAGGCGTGCGCCGGCACCGTGGTGAAGCCGATCTGGTTGTTGACCACCAGATGCACCGTGCCGCCGGTGCGGTAGCCGATCAGCTGGCCCATCGCCAGGGTCTCGTACACCAGCCCCTGGCCGGCGAAGGCGGCGTCGCCGTGCATCAGGATGGCCATCACCGACACGCGCGCGCGCGTGTCGCCGGCCATGTCCTGGCGCGCGCGCACCTTG
>PKWQ01000271.1 GCA_003133265.1 Acetobacteraceae bacterium | reverse complement strand
GCGGGCGATGACGGCACGGGCTGCGGGGGAATGGGCGGCAACGATGCGATCGCGAGGCGGCCGGTCCCCAACGGCGGCGGCACCTGCCGCCCTTCCTCGGGCGCGGATGAGGCGGCCTGTCCAGGCGGAAGATCAGGCCGGGAGCCTGGCGGGCTCGGCTCGAAAATGACGGTCACCGGATTGGACGCGCCAAATTCCGTCGGCGGATGTTCCACCATCACGAATATCAGGACGAGCAGCACCAGCAGATGCAGCAGCCCCGAGCCCAGCAGGCTTCGCTCGATCTGAAACCGGGAGCGTAGCCGCGCCCGTCGAGCGCCGGGCTTGCCGATATCGAGACGCAGATCGGGCCGGGCGGTGAAAACGGTCTTGTCCTCGCATGGTGGTCCAGATCGCCGGATGAGACCGCCTCGAACCTGGTAGTCAAGCCGCGCCGGAATATGGGCGATGCGCCCGCCGTCCGGGCCGCCGCACACGAGGGCAAGGTAGGCATCCCGACCCGAATGTGCCAGGGCCTTGCCGGCCGGCATGCTGGAAATCGCCAGCGAGACGCAGGCGGGTCAGCAGCTCGGTTCCGGCAGCTTCATCCACTCCGGCACCCGCGCCGTCATCCGTGCCGCGCCGCACTCCAGCGCATCCCCCAGCGCATCCAGCCGCAGCACCGCGAGCCCGGTGCCGTCCTGGCCGGACCGCATGGTGCCGACATCCATCCCGCGCCGCAGCACCGGGGTGCCGGGCGGGGGCAGCGGCCCGTCCACCGACACCGGCACCAGCCGGCGCTTGAGCAGGCCGCGATACTTGGTCCGCGCCGTCAGTTCCTGGCCCATGTAGCAGCCCTTGGTCCAGGACACGCCGGACAGCTCGTCGAACCCGGCTTCCAGCAGCACCGTCTTCTCGGTCTCCAGATCGCGCGACCCGTCGGGCAGGCCGAGCGACAGCCGATGCCGATCCCAGTCCGCCGCCGTCGCGTTGGCCACGACCGGCACATCCGACAGAACCCGGAACCCGGCTTCCGGCAGGCGCGGGTCGGCGGCGACGATCCCGGTTCCGGGTGGCTCCCCGCCCCAGGCGACCGCCACGAAAAGATCGTCCCGCGCCGTGATGCTCACCCGCGAACGCAGCCGATAGCGCGACAGGCGCTGCACCAGCATCGGTATCTGCGCCCGCTCGCAATCGAGCAGTAATGTCTTATCCAGAGGCGCGATGATGAAGAAATCCGCCAGCCACTTGCCCTGCGGCGTCAGCACCGCGGCCCACACCGCATGGCCCGGCGCGGCTTTCGCCACGTCGTTCGATACCAGCCCCTGCAAAAAGGCCACCCGGTCCTCACCGGCGATCTCGATCGCTCCCCGTTCGGGCAATGCTGTCACAAATGTCATGCTGCAACAGTTGGTCGCTGGCGCGCCCGACCGCAAGAAGTGCTAAACAGCCGCCCTGCATGCCCCTATTCCGTTCGCCCGCATTGCCGCTCCCGCCGCGCCGGACCCGTCCGGCATGAAGCTGGCACAGATCATCGCCGGTGCGCCCGCCGGCGGGGCGGAACTGTTCTATGAGCGGCTGACCATCGCGCTGCATCGGGCCGGCGAGACCGTGCTGCCGATCATCCGCCGCGACGCCGGACGTGCCGCGCGGCTCGAGGCCGCCGGGCTGCGGCCGATGCAGTTCGCCTTTGGCGGCCCGCTCGATCTGCTGACCGCGCCACGGCTCAAGCGCGTACTGACCAGCTTCGCCCCCGCCGTGGCGGTGGCCTGGATGAACCGCGCCGCGCGCTTCGCCCCCACCGGGCCGTGGGTGCTGGCCGGGCGACTGGGCGGGTATTACGACCTCGACTACTACAAAAGCTGCGACCATCTGATCGGCAACACGCGCGGGATCGCCGAGTGGATCGTCGGCCAGGGCTGGCCCGCCGCGCGGGTGCATTATCTGCCGAACTTCGCCCCCGACATGGGCGCCGCCGCCCCGGCCGACCGTGCGGCACTCGGCGTTCCGGCCGGGGCGAAACTGGTGCTGGCACTCGGCCGGCTGCACACCAACAAGGCGTTCGACGTGCTGATCCGCGCCCTGCCGCGCCTGCCGGGCGTGCATGCGGTGATCGCCGGCGACGGCCCGGAGCGGACGGCGCTGGAGGAACTGGCGCGCACCGAGGGGGTGGCGGACCGGCTGCACCTGCCGGGCTGGCGTACCGATACGGACGCGCTGCTCGCCGCCGCCGACGTGCTGGCCTGCCCGTCCCGGGTCGAGCCGCTCGGCAACGTGGTGATCGAGGCATTCTCCGCCCGCCGCCCCGTCGTCGCCGCCGCCGCCGACGGGCCGAGGGAATTGATCGTGCCGGGCCGCGACGGGCTGCTGGTGCCGCTGGAGGATGAAGCCGCGCTGGCGGACGCGCTGGCGGATGTGCTGAACGATCCCGCCCGCGCCGCAGCACTTGCCGATGCCGGACGTGCGCGGTTCGATGCGGAATTCGCCGAAGCCCCGGTGCTGGCGCGCTGGCGCCGCTTCCTCGCCACCGTGGAGAAGCCCTGATGTGCGGCATTGCCGGCCTGATCCTGGCACCGAGCGCGCCGCCGCCGGACGCCGCCACGCTGGACTCCTTCGTCCGGTCGCTGGCGCATCGCGGGCCGGACGGCTCCGGCCACAGCGTGGTCGGCCGGGTGGCGATGATGCACAACCGGCTGTCGATCATCGACCTGGTGACCGGCGATCAGCCGCTCTATGCCGGCGCGGCCGCGCTGGTGGCCAATGGCGAGATCTACAACTACCGCGAACTGCGCGCCGGGCTGGCTGGGGTGAGTTTCTCCTCCAACTCCGACTGCGAGCCGCCGCTGCATCTGTGGCTGCGCGATAGATCGGCCTATGCCGAGACGCTGCGCGGCATGTACGCGATCGCCATCCATGAACGGCTCGGGCGGACCGTGACGCTGACCCGCGACCCGTTCGGCATCAAGCCGCTCTATATCGCCGAGATCAAAGGCGGCCTGGCCTTCGCGTCCGAACCGCGCGCGCTGCTGGAAGCCGGTCTGGTCGAGCGCCGCATCCGCCCGCAGACGCGCGACGAGCTGTTGCAGCTGCAATTCACCACCGGGGCGGAGACGATCTTCCAGGGCATCAACCGCCTGCTGCCCGGCGAGACGCTGACCTGCGCCGACGGCAAGATCCTGGACCGCCGCCACCGCGCCGCCCTGCCCGACGGCGGACCGGAGGAAATCACTGAAGACGCGGCGCTCGCCCGGCTCGACAGCGCGCTGGAGGAGAGCGTCGATCTGCACCAGCGCAGCGACGTGCCTTACGGCATGTTTCTCTCGGGTGGCATCGACAGCGCCACGCTACTCACGCTGATGGCGCGGCTGAACAGCCAGCCGGTGCTGGCGTTCACCGCCGGCTTCGACGCCCCCGGCGCGGCGGATGAGCGCGCGCACGCCGCGACCGTCGCCAAGGCGCTCGGCGCGCGGCACGAGACGATCGAGGTGACCGAGGCGATGGTCTGGCGCCATCTGCCTGAAATCGTCGCCTGCATGGACGATCCGGCGATGGATTACGCGATCATCCCCACCTGGTTCCTGGCCCGCCGGGCGCGCCAGGACGTGAAGGTGGTGCTGTCCGGCGAGGGCGGCGACGAGCTGTTCGGCGGCTATGGCCGCTACGCCAAGGCGATGAAACCCTGGTGGCTGGGCGGGCAGGCGATGCGCGCGCGCGGCAATTTCGACCGGGTGGACGTGCTGCGTGTCCAGCCGGCCGGCTGGCGCGACGGCATCGCGGCGTCGGAGATAGGCGCCGCCGATGGTGGTCGCTCTCGCCTGCAGGCGGCGCAGGCGGTCGATATCGCCGACTGGCTGCCGAACGACCTGCTGCTGAAGATGGATCGCTGCCTGATGGCGCACGCGGTGGAGGGACGCACGCCGTTCCTGGACCCCGGCGTGGCGGCGGCCTCGTTCCGGCTGCCGGATCGGTTGAAGATTCATGGCGGCATGGGTAAGTGGCTGCTACGCAAGTGGCTGGAGAAGCATCTGCCGGTGGCGCGGCCGTTCGCGCCGAAGCAGGGTTTCACCGTGCCGGTCGGCGAATGGATCAAGGGCCAGGGCGCGCGGCTGGCGCCGCTGGTCGCCGCGAACGAAGGCGTGCGGGAAATCGCGCATCCCGAGAAGGTGGAGCGGCTGTTCCGCGACATCCACCGCAAGCGCCATGGCTTCACTGCGTGGGAGCTGCTGTTCTACGCCCTGTGGCACCGCACCCACATCCAGGGGCTGGCGCCGGCGGGCGACGTGTTCGAGACATTGGCTGCGAATTAGACGGAAAGAGACCCATCATGGCCACTCACTACGACCTGCTTATCCGCGGCGGCGTCTGCGTCCTGCCCTGGGGCGTGGAGGCAACCGATGTCGGCGTGCGCGGCGGGCGCATCGCCGCGCTGCATGTCCCCGCCGATGCCACGGCGGAGGAGACGATCGACGCGCGCGGCCTGCATGTGCTGCCCGGTCTGATCGACCCGCACGTGCATCTGCGCGATCCCGGCGATGCGTCGGTGGAGAGCATCCCCACTGGCACCAAGGCCGCCGTGCTCGGCGGGCTTGTCGCCGTGTTCGACATGCCGAACACCAAGCCCTCCATCGTCGATGCCGAGCGGCTCGCCTGGAAGCAGGACTACGTGGAGCAGGTCGCCTGGTGCGACATGGGCCTGTATGTCGGCGGCACCAAGACCAACATTGCCGAACTGACCGACCTCGAACTCGGCAAGGGCGTCTGCGCCATCAAGGTCTTCGCTGGCAGTTCGACGGGCGATCTGATGGTCGAGGACGACGAGAGCCTGGAGAAGGTCATGCGCTCCGGCCGGCGCCGGATCGCCTACCATTCCGAGGACGAATACCGCCTGCAGGCGCGCAAGCCGATGTTCAAGTCGGGCGATCCCTATTCCCGGCACATGGAATGGCGCGACGAGGAAACGGCCTTCCTCGGCACAAGGCGGCTGATGGCGCTGGCGCAGAAGACCCGGCGGCCGGCGCACATCCTGCACGTATCGACCGCACAAGAGCTGGATTACCTCAAGGATTTCCGCGACATCGCGACGTGTGAGGTGCTGGTCAACCACCTGACCCAGGTGGCACCCGACTGCTACGAGAGACTGAAGGGCTTCGGCGTCATGAACCCGCCGATCCGCGGCCAGGCGCACATGGACGCTGCATGGAAGGCGATCAACGACGGCACGGTGGATTCGATCGGCTCCGACCACGCGCCACACTCGAAGGCGAAGAAGATGCTGCCCTGGCCGGACTGTTCGTCGGGGCTGACCGGCGTGCAGACGCTGGTGCCGGTGATGCTGAACCACGTCAATGCCGGACGGCTGTCGCTGTCGCGCATGGTCGATCTGATGTGCGCCGGCCCCGCGCGGGTCTATGGCGTGCTCGGCAAGGGCAGGCTGGCCGCCGGCTACGACGCCGATTTCACCCTGGTCGACATGAAGCGGCAGCGGAAGATCGAGGAATCCTGGATCGTCTCGCCCTGCGGCTGGACGCCGTTCGCGGGGATGGACATCACCGGCTGGCCCACCGCCACCATCGTGCGCGGCAAGGCGGTGATGCGCGAGGACGAGGTGCTGGGCAGCCCGTCAGGCAAGCTCGTCCGGTTCGCTTAATACCTGATCGCGTTTGGCGCCACGGCGCAATTCCTCCACCCGGCGGACCAGCGCCCGCCGGGCGGCGGCGGCGTCCATCGCCAGACGCAGCAGCGCCGGCAGTTGCAACGGCGCCTTGAGCAATGAGGCAAGCACCGAACCGATGCGGATTTCGCCAGCGCGGCTGAGCGATTCCATCGCCGCGGGAGGCAGGCTGCGGTCGGCTGGATCGCAGATCGCCCGCAGAACGGCGACGGGAAGCCCGTGCTCGGCGCCGACGCGCGCCACCGCGCCGCTTTCCAGATCGACCGCCGCGGCGCCGGTGCTCTGCCACAACAGCCGCTTGTCGCGCGCCTCCACCACCACGCGGTCGGATGCCAGCACCGTATGCCCGGTAGCGCCTCCAAGGCGCAGAGACAGGTCGAGATCGGTCGGGTAACGGGTACCGTCGAGACAGACGATATCCCTGGCGACCAGCAGCCGGCCGGGCTCCAGGTTCGGATCGAGCCCGCCGGCCAGCCCGAAACTGACCAGGGCNNGTGCCGCCGCCGATGCCGACCATCCATCCCAGGCGGGAGGCGATGCGCGCTTCCGCCCGCATGCCGACGACCACGCCGATCCGACTAAAAGCCAAACACCACCTGCCGTGTGTTGCCGGACCGCAGGTTGCGGTAGCGCGCGAGCGCCATCAGCGGGAAGAACAGCCGGTAGCCGTGGTAGCGCAGATAGAACACGCGCGGAAAACCGACCGCCGTGTAGGGCAACTCGTTCCACTCTCCGTCCTCACGCTGGGTCGCCATCAGATAGGCGATGCCGCGCGCGACGACCGGGCTGTCCGCCTCTCCGGCGGCCATCAGCCCCAATAGCGCCCAGGCGGTCTGACTCGGCGCGCTCTCTTTGTAACGGCCATGCGACGCGGCGGCGTAGCTTTCCTCGTCCTCGCCCCAGCCGCCGTCGTCGCGCTGGACCGAGACCAACCAGTCCACCGCACGGCGTATGCACGGCTCCTCATGCGACAGCCCCGCCGCGTTCAGCGCGCACAGCGCCGACCAGGTGCCGTAGATGTAGTTTGTGCCCCAGCGGCCGAACCAGCTGCCGTCCGCCTCCTGCTCGCGTCGGAGATACTCGACGGCGCGCACCAGCACCGGATCGTGCTTGGCCATGCCGATCTGCGCCAGGAACGAGACGCAGCGTGCGGTTACGTCCGCGGTCGGCGGGTCGAGCAGCGCGCCGTGATCGGCGAAGGGAATGTGGTTCAGATAGAGATGCGTGTTCTCCGGCTCGAACGCGCCCCAGCCGCCGTCGCTGCTCTGCATCCCCACGATCCAGTCGCGCGCGCGCGCGATCGACTGGGCGTGCGCCGGATCGCCGTTGCGATGCAGCAGCATGCCCACCACGGCGGTGTCGTCCACGTCCGGGTAATGCGCGTTGTTGTACTGGAACGCCCAGCCGCCGGGCGCCAGACCCGGCCGGCGCACCGACCAGTCGCCGACCACATCGTTGATCTGCCGCTCGGCCAGCCAAGTGCAGGCGTCGGCCACGCATGGTGAGGTTGCGCCACCGCCGTCGATGAACCCGGCCTCCGCCATCGTCAGACCGGCGAGGCCGGTGTCCCACACCGGCGACAGGCAGGGCTGGCAATAGGCGCGGTCTTCCTCGATCACCAGCAGCCTGCGCACGGATGCCCAGGCGATGGCGGCATCGGGGTGGTCGGGCGGATACCCCAGCACATCGAACATCATCACCGCATTGGCCATGGCGGGATAGATCGCGCCCAGCCCGTCCTCGCCGTTCAGCCGCTCGGTGACGAACGCCCGCGCCGCCTCGATGGCGCGCCGGCGCACGGCTTTCGGGAAGGCGGGCTCCACGCGGCGCAGCACCACGTCGATCCCCTTGAAGAACCGGCCCCAGGCCGAGCGGTAGGGCCCGCGTATCCAGTCGCGGATCTGCTCGGGCGGCGTGCGGAACAGCTCCTGGACCGACACGCCGCGCGGATTGCGCGCGACCGGCTTCAGCGCCATCAACACCAGCAGCGGAACGATCACCGTGCGCGACCAGTAGCTGATTTTCGACAGGTGGAAGGGGAACCACAGCGGCAGGTGCATGATCTCCACCGGCATCACCGGCACCGCGCGCCAGGGCACCTGGCCGAACAAAGCGAGCTGGATGCGGGTGAACACGTTGGTCCGCTCCGCCCCGCCGGCGGCAAGGATCGCCTCGCGGGCGCGGGCCATGTGCGGCGCGTCCGGATCGTCGCCGATCGTCTTCAGCGCGAAATACGCCTTCACGCTGGCGGAGATATTCAGCGCGCCGTCATGAAACAGCGGCCATCCGCCGTGGGCGCCCTGGATGGAGCGGAGATAGACGCCGATCCTGGCCTGAAGCGGCGGATCGATGCGGTCCAGATAGTGTTCCAGCAGCACATATTCGGCGGGAATGGTGGCATCCGCCTCCAGCTCGAACACCCAGTGCCCGTCGGGCCGGCGGTGCCGATTGAGTGCCTCGCCCGCGCGCGTCGCCGCCGCGACAAGCGCGTCATCCGGCAGCGACGGAGCGATGGATGGATCGTACGGCATGGCACCGGGTTGCGGATCAGGTGGCAAGGAGCATCTCTGCCGCGTTTCGCCCGGACCTGATCGCACCTTCGATCGTTGCGGGCAAGCCTGTCGCAACCCAATCCCCCGCCAAAAACAGGTTGCCGAGCGCGGTGCGCGGTCCTGGCCGCCTGCGGTCCTGCTCGGCGGTGGCGGCGAAGGTCGCACGTTTCTCTTTCACCACCCGCCATCTGGGCATCGGTTCGGTCAGCTGCAACGCGGCGCTGACCTCGGGCCAGATTTTTTGCGCGATTATGTCCGATGGCATATCGACGATCCGGTTCGCGGCGCTGATGGTGACCGAGGCGTGGCCCGGCTTTTCGAACACCCATTCCGCCATTCCGCCGATCAGGCCGACGAAACCGGCGGCGGTCGGAGAAAAATCCAGCCGGTAATGCACGTTGACGATCGCCTCGAACGCATCCGGCGCGGTCAGGCCCGGCAGCAGGGCGGACGCCACCCAGGGCGGAACCGCCAGCACCACCCGATCGGCCGGATCGAGCGCGACCGTGCCGTCCGCGGTCCGCAGCGCGGCCACCCGGCCGGCCACGACGTCCAGTGCCGCGATCCGCCGGCCGAACAGCACCTGCGTGCCGCGCGCCTCAAGCCAGGCCAGCGCCGGGTCGATCAGCGATTCCGACAGCCCCTGACGCGGAAAACACGGAATGCAGGCCGCCCCACCGCGCATCAGCGTCTCGCGCACCACCGCGCCGAGCAGCCGCGCCAGCCCGACCTCCGGGCGTGTATTCAACGCGGCGATGGCCAGCGGTTCGATCAGGCGTTCGTACAACGCGCCCGGCGGCAACATCGCGGCAACCGTCCGGTCGTCGGTCAGGCGCGGCAGCGACAATAGTTTCAAGTAGTCGGCGGCGCGTGTCCCCGGCACCCGGCGAGCACGGGAAAAAATCCACCAGGGCAGCCGGCCCCGGTTCGGCCGCAGCGTCCAGCGCGCGCCGCTGGCCAGGTCCATGAACGGAAACGCCGGCTCGCCCGGCCCCGCCAGCGACTGGTCCGCGCCGATCGTCTCCAGGAACCGCATCGCGTCGCGGTTGCCGGACAGCAGCAGGTGGTTGCCGTTATCGACGCGGATGCCGAGCTCGCGGTCCAGGTAGGACCGGCAGCGCCCGCCGGCGACCGGTCCGGCCTCGTAGACCGTCACCGCGTGGCCGGCTTCGGTCAGGCTCAGCGCCGCGGACAGTCCCGCAAGGCCGGCGCCGATGACATGGATACGACCGCTCATACCAGCCCGTAACGTAGCACGAGCCAGAGCTTCTGCCATTTTGGCAGGCCGACGCGACGCGTCGGGTCGGCCCAGCCGGCCGCCTCCAGGCGCGAGAGGATGGCGCCATAGGTCGCGCCCATCAGCCGTGCCGGCTTCATCGCGTGCCGGTCGCACGCATCCATCGCTGTCCGCGCGGCCCGGAAATGCGCGTGCGCCAACGCGGCGAGCCGCGCGCAGACCCGCCCCAGCGCGGGATGCGCCAGCGCGGCGCGCGGGTCGCGCGGCACGCCCTCGGCGTCCAGATATTCGCGCGGCAAATACAGCCGGCCGCGCTCCGCATCCTCGGCCACGTCGCGCAGGATGTTGGTCAGTTGCAGCGCCCGCCCCAGCGCATAGGCGACCCGGTCAGCAGCGGGCGAGGCGTCGCCGAAGGCCCGCACCGACAGCCGGCCGACGGAAGCCGCCACCCGGTCGCAATAGAGGTCGAGCCTGCCCAGCGTGGGCGCGACGATCACCTCCTCGGCGTCCATCTGCATGCCGTCGATCAGGTCCAGGAAATCCTGCCGGCGCAGCCCGAAGGTCTTCGTCGCGATCACCAGCACGCGCGTCACCGGATCGTCGGCCTCGCCGCGATACAGGCCGTCGATCCTGGCGCGCCAGGCGGCGAGCAATGGCACCTTGTCGGCGAACGGGCCTTCCTCATCGACAATGTCGTCGACGATGCGGCAGAAGGCGTAGATCGCGTACATCGCGTGCCGGCGGTCCGGCGGCAACACCGCCATGCCGCGATAGAACGAGGTGCCGGCGGCACGGACGATCGCCTCCACCGCATCCAGATCGGCCTGCACCGCGCCCAATGGCGTCATGGGGGGAGTCACGGGCGGCGTCACAGCAGGAACCGCAGAGCGGCGATCAGACTTCCCACGCCATCCCCCTTCGTCAGCTTCACCCGCGTGGCCAGCGGATCGCCGCGCTTCAGCCGCCGGGTCAGGCGGTTGGCCAGCCCGACGATCACCGCGGTCTCCAGCCGCAACCGGCGGCTGCGCGTGCGCCGGGGCAACTCGATCGCCTCCCGGTTCAGCGTGTCCACACGCGCCAGCAGCGTGTCGAACACCCGGCGCAGGCCCGGCGTCTCGGCTGAGCCGCGCACATCCTCGACCGAGGCGCCGAAGCGGGCCAGCAGGTCGCGCGGCAGGTAGCAGCGATCCAGCGCGGCGAGGTCCTTGGCGCAGTCCTGAATATGGTTCAGCACCTGCAAGGCGGCACACAGCGCATCGGACGGCGCGTGCGTCGCGGCGGCCTCGCCATGCACATCCAGCACGTAGCGGCCGACCGGCATCGCCGAGTAGCGGCAGTAGTCGTACAGCTCGTCCCAGTTCTCGTAGCGCAGCTTGGTCACGTCGCGGCGGAAGGCGATCAGCAGGTCGGTGGCGTGGACCGGGCTGACCCCGGTCTCGGCGAGGCTCTGGCGCAGTCGCGCCGCGCTGGGCGATCCGTCGGCGCGCCTGCCCAGCAGCACGTCCTCCATCGCGTCCAGTCGGGCGAGCTTGTCCGCCGGCGCCAGCGTGCCGCTGTCGGAGATGTCGTCGGCGTTGCGGGCGAAGGCATAGTAGGCGTGGATGTGCGCGCGCAGGTCGGCGCGGATCAGCGCCGAGCCGACCGGGAAATTCTCGTCGCCGCGATCCTTGCCGGACCAGATCTCCACATTCTCGTTCGTCGGGCCTTCGCTCACACCCCGGCCCCCTGATAGGCGCGGCGCTTCCACACCACGCCACGGCCCCGGTAATGGTTCACCGCCGAGCCGATGGTCGCGGCCATGTAGAAGCACGCCACGGCAGGCAGGGCGAGCGCCCAGAACGGCGAGCGGCGGAACCGGCGCAGCGTGGGCAGGTAGGACGCGGCGGAACCGGCCCAGGCGAGCAGGCCCAGCAGCCGCGCACCCCCGGCGCCGAACAGCGCCAAGGCCGCCGGCGCCAGCCACACCAGCGCCATCCCGAGCGTGGCGCCGACCAGCAGCACCGGCGAGAAGCGGAGCTGCACATAGGCCGTGCGCGCCACCATGCGCCAGATGTCGGCAACCCCCGGATAGGGCCGGACCGAGCGCGCCAGCGCCGAATGGCCAAGCCAGATGCGCCCGCCCTGCTTCACCGCCGCCGCCAGCGCCACGTCGTCGATCAGCGCGCCCCGCACCGCCGCGATCCCGCCGATACGCTCCAGCGCCCGGCGGCGGATCAGGATCGTGCCGCCGGCCGCCGCCGCCGTGGCGGACAGCGGATCGTTCACCCGGGCGAAGGGGTAGAGCAGCTGGAAGAAGAACACGAAGGCCGGCACCAGCGCCCGCTCGGCCAGGCTGTCGCAGGCGAGCTCGACCATCTCCGAGACCATATCCAGCCCGTGCCGCTCGGCCTGCGCCACCAGGGCGGCCAGATGGCGCGGGTCGTGGACGATATCGGCATCGCTCAGCAGCACGAACTCGGCACGGCCGGTCTCGGCGATCCCCTGGGCGACCGCCCAGAGCTTGCCGCTCCATCCAGCCGGGCGCGGCTGGCCGGTCAGCACCGTCAGACGCGGATCGGCCAGCCGGCGGGCGATGTCGCCGGTGCCGTCGGCGCTGGCGTCGTCCACCAGGATGACGCGGACATTCCCCGGATAGTCCTGCGCCAGCAGGGAGGTCAGGCTGCCCGCGATCGCCTCCGCCTCATCGCGCGCGGGCACCACCATGGCGACATCGGGGAACGCCGCGCGTTGTCCGACGGGTGAGGGCACGAGCACCGGCCCGCCCTGCCAAAACCGGCCGTGAAAGCCGAGCAGATAGACCCAGACGGCAGCGGACAGCAGCGCCAGCGCCGTCATCCGCGCGATGCTCCGTTGGCGCGGAACCAGGCCACCGCGTCCTCCACCGCCATGCGCGCCGGGCGTGGGACATAGCCGAGTTCGGCCGCCGCCTTGGCCGAGGAGAAGAACATCTTCTTGCGCGCCATCTTCAGATGGTCGCGGGTGACCAGCGGCTCGATCCCGGTCAGGCGCGCCAGCCCTTCCATCACCAGCGCCGCCGGCCAGACCGCGCCGACCGGCAGGCGGATGAACGGCGCACGCCGGCCGGCTACATCGGCGATCAGCGCCAGCAGATCGCGCAGCAGGAAATTCTCGCCGCCCAGGATATACCGCTCGCCGGCCCGGCCGCGTTCCAGCGCCAGCAGATGGCCCTCGGCCACGTCGGCCACATGCACGACGTTCAGCCCGGTATCGACATAGGCCGGCATCCGCCCGGCGGCGGCGTCGGAGATCATCCGCCCGGTCGGGGTGGGCTTGATGTCGCGCGGCCCGACCGGGGCCGCCGGGTTGACGATCACCACGTCCTGCCCCTGGCGGGCCAGCGCGACCACCGCCTGCTCGGCCAGGTATTTCGAGCGCTTGTAGACGCCGACCAGGCCGGCCTCGTCCACCGGCGTGGTCTCGTCCGCCGGCGTGCCGTCCTTGGTCAGGCCGAGGGCTGCGACCGAGCTGCAATAAACCGCGCGCTCGATCCCCGCCGCCTGCCCGGCGCGCAGGATCGCCAGCGTGCCGTCCACGTTGGCACGCAGCATCGCCGCCGGGTCGGGCACCCAGATCCGGTAATCGGCGGCGACGTGCAGCAAATGGCGGCAACCCGACACCGCGCGGGCCAGAGAGGCCGGATCGGTCAGATCGCCGATCACCACCTCCACGTCCAGCCCCGCGAGGTTGCGCCGGTCGCTGGTCGGACGGACCATGACGCGCACGCGATGGCCGCGCGCGATCGCCGCCCGCGCGACGGCGGAGCCGACGAAGCCGGACGCGCCGGTGACCAATATGGGCTTGAGTTCCGCCAAATGCCGCAACCTCGCAGATCGAGGCGCTTGTATAGCCTGCCCGGCGCGGGATGCTAACCGCGCGGCGACATCCGCCGCAGCACGTCGTCGCGCAGGATGTAATGGTGGAACAAGGCCGCCGCGGCGTGCAGCCCGGCCAGGATCATGATCCAGTTCGCCGACAGCGCGTGCAGATCCCCGACTGTCTCGCTCAGCCACTTGTTGTCGGGATCGAAGGCGGGAACCCGGCCGACGAAAACGATCATGTCGCCGCGCTGCCACAGATTGAACAGCCCGAGCGACAGGGTGGAAACCAGCATCGCATAGAGCAGCCGGTACATGAGCGCCGCCGCCTTCCCGAGCAAGCCGGCATCAGCATTTGGTAGCTTACGTCCGCCGCCGATCCGCCACATCAGCAGAATGAACACGACCGCCACCAGCATCACGCCTAACGCGATATGCAGCGTGCGATAGCCATCGCGCGCCACGCCACGAGGGAAGAAATCGATGGTCTGGCCAATAATCCAGAGCACGATCACCAGCGCGGCCGTGGCCCAGTGCAGGTAGATAGTCGTGCGGTCGTAACGCTGCGTCAGCGATATTGTCGTCGTCCGGGTCGCGGATATCATTGGTACCTCAGCTGCTGCCGATCAGGATTCCGGTGGCGAACACCAGCGCACCGCCGAACATGACCTGGAATGCCGCCGAGATCGGCGGCGTGTCCATGTATTTCCACCGGATCCAGCTGATCGTCGCCAGTTCCACGACCACCACGGCGAAGGCAATCGAGCTGGCCGTCCAGAAACTGTCGATCATATAGGGCAATGTGTGGCCGATGCCGCCGAGCGTGGTCATCAGCCCGCAGATCGCGCCCCTGATCCAGGGCGCGCCCCGTCCGGTCAGGCTGCCATTGTCGGACAGCGCCTCGGCGAACCCCATCGAGATGCCGGCGCCGATCGAGGCGGCGAGGCCGACCACGAAGGCGTCCCAGGAACGCCCGGTGGCGAAAGCGGCGGCGAACAGCGGGGCGAGGGTGGAAACCGAGCCGTCCATCAGCCCGGCGAGCCCCGGCTGGATGACGCGCAGCAGGAACAGCCGCCGCTCCGCCGCATCCTCCGCCTCGCGGACCGATGTCGGCAGGTTCTCTTCCACCAGCCGGTCGGCGATGTGCTCATGCACCGTTTCGGCTTCCGCCAGATCGCCGAGCAGCTTGCGGATCGAGGCATCGGTGCTGCGTCCCGCCGCCAGGCGGTAGAAGCGCATCGTCTCCAGTTCCATGGTCTGCGCCAGATTGCGAACGGTATCGAGAGCCAGCGGGCGGATCTGCCAGACCGGCTTGCGCTGGATGAACCCGCGCACATCCTGCCGGCGGATCAGCGGAATATGCTCGCCGAACTTCTCCCGATACAGATCGAGCAGCCGCCTTCGGTGCTCGTTCTCTTCCGCCACCATGTCCATGAACACCTTGGCGGTGGCGGGATAGTCATCGCGCAGTCCTTCGGCGACGTCGGTATAGATGCGGCCGTCCTCTTCCTCGCTGCCGATGGCGAGGGCCAGGATTTCCCGTTCGGTCAGGTCGGAAAAATTGCGCATGGCCGCTTATGTCGCGATTGCCCGGGCGCGCGTCAAGTTCAAGCCGCGAAGCGCTTCACCGCCGCCGGGTCGAAACTGAACCCCCAGCCGGGACGATCCGGCACGATGGCCCGGCCCTGCTGGTCCAGCTCGATCCGCTCCGCGTAGATGTTTTCGAACCAGGGCATGTGCTCCAGATAATGCCCGCCGGGCAGAGCGGCCAGCAGGGCGAGACTCATTTCCGGGAACAGATGCGAGGCGCAGGGAATATTGTAGGCCTCGCACAGATGCCCGGCCTTGAGGAACTCGGTGGGCCCGCCCATCCGTTGCAGATCGGGCATCAGGATGTCGGCGGCGCCGGCCTGCAACATCCCAAGGATGCCGCGATGGGTGTAGACCGTTTCGCCCGAGGCCAGCGGCGTATCCAGCGCGGCACGGATCGCCGCCTCGCCGGCGTGGTCGTGGCAGATCACCGGCTCCTCGAACCAGGTCAGGTTGAGTTCCTCCATCATCCGCCCGATGCGGATCGCCTGCTTGACGCTCATCTGCTGGTTGGCATCGACCATCAGGCCGATATCCGGCCCGATCGCCTCGCGCACCGCGCGCACGCGGGCCACCATCTTCTCCGGTTCCGTCGGCCCGACGCGGGTCTTCATCGCCTTGAAGCCGCGCTTGAGGAAACCTTCCGCCTCGCGTTGCAGTTCGTCGATCGACGAGGACAGCCACAGCCCGCCGCTGGCGTAGGTCGGCACGGCGGGACGGCAGGCGCCGATCAGATGCGCGACGTTCAGCCCGGCGGCCTTGCCGCGCAAATCCCACAGCGCGTTGTCCACCGCCGCGAGCCCGACGATGGAGACGCCCTGATAGCCGAGGAAATTCAGCTCCCGCCACGCCCGCGCGTTCAGGCTGCCGCCGATGCGCGGGTCCATGCCGAGCACCATCGGCTCCAGCGTGCGGATCATGTCGTGGATGACGGTCAGGCGCTGGTTGTTGATGGAGAACACCAGCCCTTCGCCCACCAGTCCCTGATCGGTCTCCAGGAACACCAGCACGCAGTCGGCGGTGCTGATGGTGGGAAAGATGGCGGTGATGATCGGCGGGTCGATCGGCAGATGCACCACCTGGGTGCGCAAGCGGGTGATCTTCATGGCGGATGCTCCTGTTATGCGCCCAGGTTTCAAGCACGCAGCACGGTGGGATCGTTCAGCGCGTAGCGGCGCAGCAGCTCCATATCCGGATCGCGGCCCAGGCCCGGCCCGTCCGGCACCGTCGCCTTGCCGTCCTTGGCCGTGACCAGATCGCCGAGCGGGCTGGCTTCCAGATCGATGAACAGCCGCTCGAACGGCGCGGTGGGCGCGAGGGCGGCGTTCAGATGCAGCGAGGCCAGATAGCCCGGGCCGAAAT
The DNA here is from genome assembly GCA_003133265.1 of Acetobacteraceae bacterium. GTDB lineage: Bacteria > Pseudomonadota > Alphaproteobacteria > Acetobacterales > Acetobacteraceae > PALSA-911. The sequence continues at coordinate 667 of PKWQ01000271.1, read as the reverse complement.
AGGCGTTGTGCGGCACCAGCCGCACCGCGAACGCCTTGGCCAGCGCCGCGATCTCCACCATCGCCGAAATGCCGCCGATCTTGATGACGCTGGGCTGCACGTTGTCCTGCGCGCCGGCCTCGAACATCTTCCGCAGTTCCCACAGCCCGCCCGAGTTCTCGCCGGCGGAGATCGGAATGCCGCCCTCGCGCCGGACCCGCGCCAGCCCGTCCATGTCCTCGGGCGGCCAGACCGGCTCTTCCAGCCATGTCAGGTCGCTCTCGCGCCATTCCCGCGCCATGGCGAGCGCCTGCTCGACGCTCCAGGGGCAGTTCACGTCCACCATCAGCCGTGGCCCCGCGCCCATCGCCGCGCGCGCGGCGCGCACCATCGGGGTTTCGGTCTCGTGCAGCTTGATGTCGCGGTAGCCGCGCGCCAACGCCCGCTCGCAGGCCGCGCCCACCAGATCGGGCGCGCCGTAGCGCAGCAGGCTGGCATAGGCGGTCAGTTCGCTGATCGGGGTGCCGCCGAGCAGCCGCCAGACCGGCAGCCCCGCCGCCTTGCCGGCGATGTCCCACAGCGCGATGTCCAGCGCCGACAGCGCATAGATGTGCGGCCCGTTACGGCCGTACAGATGGAACATCTTCGACAGCCGCGCGCGCAGCCCGGCGATGTCGCGCGCATCCTG
>PKWQ01000420.1 GCA_003133265.1 Acetobacteraceae bacterium | reverse complement strand
GGTTCCAGCGGGACACCAAGTAGAGAAGAAGGCCAAGTCTGCATCAGCGATGTTGCGGCGGATCAGCAGGCCGCGCGTCCACAGGCCAGTGCGCGCCTCGTCGTATTCGGCGGCATCGAGATCGGCCAGCTCGCAATAGACCCAATCGTGCAGCCGCGCGCCCTTGGTGCCGTCACCTGCCGATAGCCGCTGCCAGGTCGCAGGATCGACATCGCGCGCGATCTCCTCCGCGGTGCCGGCAACCGGCAGCTTGCCCTGCCAGGATCTAAAATGATGGTTGGCGTTAACGCCAAGCACATAGCCCTTGCTGGCCCGTCGCAGCGCCATCTCGATATCGCCGACACCGTAGACACTGTCGGCCGCGACCCAGGCAAACGGCACGTCTGCCGCAACCGCCCGCTCGATCATCTGGATGGCAACGCCAGGTTTGGTCGCAAAGGCGGTTCCGTCGGGCACATGCGCTGCTGCCATCCGGGCCGGGTCGTTCGTCCAGGCCTTTGGTAGATAGAGCGCCCGGTCGATGAAGGCATGGCCGCGGCGCGATACATAGGCGGCGAATACGCCGATCTGACAGTTGGTGATCTTGCCAGCCGATCCCGTGTATTGGCGCCCTACACCGCACGACGCCTTGCCCTGCTTGAGAAAACCGGTCTCGTCGATGACCAGAACGGCATCGTCGGCCGCAAGGCTCTCGACGACATAGTCCCGCACGACGTCACGCAACGCATCCGCGTCCCATCGGCCACGACCCAGTATGGCCTGCTGACGCCATGGGCCAGGATCACCAGCCGCCTCTGCGCGCATCCAACCGGTCTTGCGCCGCTCATCCCCGAGCAGACCGTCAAGGAACAAGCCCGCCGACGCCGCTACCCGTTCCTGCGTGAACAAGGATCGAATGCGCGCTTTGACATCCCGCAGAGACGACGCCCAAAGCTCCAGCGTCGTCTCGATCGATGCAACCGACATCCATGACCTCCCGAATCATGGTTGCCCATAGATTCAGAGATCAACAGAAACCGCAACTGTAATGCTAGGCCGCCTCGGCCGGAACCTTCGGGTTCCGCCCCTTCTTCTTAGCCCGCCCTCAACTGCAACTTCTGCACCACCCGCCCGCCGAGCCCCGCCGGCCGAACCGCCGAAGCGACCCTTCTCGGACATTCAGGCCAGGCGACCGAATGGCAGGTGCTGGCCGGGAGCGGACGGGCAGGTTTCGGGTGGAGAGCACGAAAAGCTGCCTGCATTCAGCGCGCCGCAGCCGGCAATCGGCCCTGACAGGGATGTGGTTCAGAGTCTCACCGTGGTGTGCCGTTTGAGCATTTTGATGCAAGAATAGAATATGCACTGACTCCTTGCTGTGCAGGGGGTTGGAGGCGCCTCGGGTTCTTTCCGGATAAAGATCAGCGCCGTGTCATTCCGACTCGCGGGGAACAGGAGTAGAATTTGCCGCTTATGGCGCTAACGGTGCCGATTCCCCCGATCGGCGGATGATGGACTGAGTTTTAGCATGCGGCTCAAGCTGGCAAGAGAATGGGATGTCGGCGGTCGCATCGGTGGCGGCGGGTTTGGCCACGTGTATGCCGCAACGTCCACTGATCCCAGTGTTGGACCATGCGTGATTAAACTGGTCCCGAAAGCGCCAGGTGCACAACGCGAGCTGCTCTTCGTGAAACTCGACGGCGTGCGGAACGTCGTCCCGATCATCGACAGCGGCGAAACAGGCGACAATTGGGTCTTGGTTATGCCAAGGGCGGAGAAATCCCTGCGCGAGCAAATAGCTGCTGCGGATCGACCGTTCGACGTTGCGTCAGCCATTCCGATCTTGATGGACATCACGACCGCCCTGGCGGATCTCAATGGGAAGGTTGTGCACCGCGATCTCAAGCCAGAAAACGTGCTGCTCTTGGACGGAAAGTGGTGCCTGGCTGATTTTGGGATATCCCGATACTCTGAAGCCACGACGGCCCCCGACACCCAGAAATACGCGCTCTCGGCACCCTACGCAGCTCCGGAGCGGTGGCGGGCGGAACGGGCGACCGGGGCGACCGATGCCTACGCACTCGGAATCATAGGTTTCGAGCTGCTGTCCGGCTCACGGCCTTTCACAGGGCCGGATATCGGCGACTATCGAGATCAGCACCTGCATGGTGATCCACGTCCGCTAGGGAACGTACCGGCCGGGCTGGCGTCGCTGATCACCGAATGCCTATATAAGTCTGCCGGTGCGCGGCCAAGCCCCGAAAACATCCTCACTCGTCTCCGCTCGGCCGAGAGGGCGCCGCTGTCCGCCGGACGCGCTCGCCTCCAGCAAGCCAACATGCAGGAAGTGGCCAGGCAAGGTGAGGGCGCGCGACTGGAATCGGCCCATCGTTCCGAAGCGGATAGGCGCCAGGATTTGTTCCACGATGCATTGGCGTCATTCAAGCAGATCAGCGACGAACTGAAGGCGGCAATCACCGAGGACGCGCCGGCAGCAGTGATCCAGGCTGAACGAAACGGCGGATGGAACATTCGAATAAACCAAGCCCGTCTCGATCTCATCGGCGCCACGGCTTCTCCTGCCAATCCGTGGGTCGGCTGGCAGCCGCCGGCGTTCGATGTAATCGCCTACGCATCCATCGGCGTTCGCGTGCCGACGAACCGCCTAGGCTATGAAGGTCGAGCCCACTCCCTTTGGTTTTGTGATGCCCGGGAAGCAGGCCGATACGGATGGTTCGAGACGGCGTTCATGTTCATGCCCTTGATGAACCGATCCTCGCCGATCGCGCCGTTCGCGATGGATCTGGGCAAAGGCGCCGCCAAAGCCCTCTGGAATGGAATGGCGGAGTACCAGCTGGCGTGGCCGTTTACCCCGCTTTCCGTGAGCGACCTGAGTGAGTTCATCGACCGCTGGATTAGCTGGTTTGCCGACGCAGCGCAGGGACGGCTTCAGTATCCCAGCACAATGCCCGAGCGTCAGGCTGAAGGATCGTGGCGCCGGTAGATCGTAGGTGCCAGGGCTGCTGTAAAGTGTAGCCGGCCGGTCGGCCCACCCGCCGCCACGCATCGGAGAGTTGGAAAGGAGGATGGTAAGGCTCGATGACATCAGCTGTCACAGCGTCATGTTTATTTCAGGTCTCGACGGCGACGGCACATGCCGACGTAGATCAAAGCCGCAAGGATCGCGCAGATCGAGTGGGTGATGGAAGCACTCGGGGGGTGATATAGGCTTCGGGACAGGATCTTCGACAAAAAAGTCAGCATCTACAACTGATGATAAGGCGCATTCGATCTCGATATGATGGAGGGCATGCAGCATGCGCCGAACCAGCCTCTTCTTCTCATCGTGCTTTCAGGACCCGCTGGGCGAGCGTCTTCATATCCGCGACCGGGTGGCGACGCTGAACGGTGGCGACCAGAAGCGGGTCTGGCTCGCGGAGGACTTCACCGAACTCGATCCAAGCTCGACCCTTTCACCTCTTGAGAAGGCGCTCTTCTGCGTGGAGGGCGTCCGGCAAACCGGCACCTATGTCGCCGTCGTCAGAAGCCGGCATGGGTCAGGGGTCGATCTAGCGGCGGACGAACGAACCCAGGCGTCGTTCTTTGAGCTGGAGTTGTTCGAAGCGGCGCTGCTCGGAAAGCCAGCGCTGATTTTCATCCTCAAGGGGGCGGAGCTCAGCGATCGCCTGGAGGGTCTTCTGCGGCTTCTGGCGCCGGCGTTTCCCGGCCTCTCCTGGACCCCGCTGGACGAGGAGGAAATCTACCGGCGTATGTCCCAGTTGGTCGAGATCATGGACCGCCCGTGGCGGCGTCTACGGCTCAATTCAGCCGCGCCTTCGCTCCGCCGCGCGTCCGATCAATTGACGGGTCAGCGCAGCCAACGATACAATCCCTCGAACGATCTGCCACCCTTCCAGTTCCTGGGCGGGCGACTTGATCGGTCGGCGTCAATGCCCTCCGAGGCCGTGGTCGAAGACCTCCTGGGCAGAGCTTCGCAGGAGCCGAGCCATCACATTCGGCTCGTGTTGCTGTGGATGGCCCTCCGAGAGTTAATGGGCGCGCCGCCAGGCACCCCAGGATCGCAGGCCTATGAGCTACTCTGGGAACGCGCGCTCGGCGACTGGACCCGTTCCGGGGCTTGGTATGGGCTCCATGGCCACCTCTTGATGGGCTGCCTGGGTTCCTTGGGATCTCTTGCCCGCATCCAGGCGCGACGACTTGGGCGCCTAGCGTCACCCCATGGCCCGTTGGCCAGCGAGTACTACTCCATCGCCAAACAGCTTAGCCTTCCGCGACTCCGAACCGAGATCCTTGAGCTCGCGCGGCTTCACATTGACGCAGCGATCTACGAAGGGACCACTTCGGGAAAGCTCGCGATCCGCGCCAGCATCCATCGGGAGGCCGGGCGGATGCCGGAGGCGATCGAAGACTACGAGACCGTCGTACGGCTGAGGACCGATGAGGGTGCCTCACCAGAGGGCGTCGGAGAGGCGAAATCCGAGCTCGGATACGCGCTCATGCTCGCCGGCGCTCGCCGACGCGGTCTCACTCTCTTGGAGGAAGGCGACGAGCTCCTGACATCAGACCCGCCGAATGGCTTCACCGTGCGCGCCAAGCGCAAGCTCGGCGTCGGCTATTTTCGAAGCGGTGCGCCGCAGCGAGCCCTCCGGACCTTGGCAGACGCGCATCACATTGCGATGCGCTATGGCATGCTCGACCAGATCGGAAAGTGGGAGCGTGCTGCCGCCTGGCTCGACAGGCGACTGCCACGATTTGGTCGCGGAAGCTCGCGAGGCGTTTCGTGACGGCGGTCAGTGTCGCTTAGCGTTCGATGCGCGTATTTACCGCAACATAAAGGACGTTATGTAACCCCACTGAGCCGCCCACGATGGCTTTCTCGGCTTCTCGGCACAGGCCGTGTTGACGTACTTGGGCGAGTTAGGGCCTGATCGATCGATAAGCGGGGCACTGGAGTAGCCGGGAGGGGAGCGGATACAGGAACAGCGAGCGCGACCGTCAAATCGGTGAACGACCCAATTGCGAGTGAGAATCAAATGACTGAGCCTCTACCCTCTAAAGCCGATGCGAGCAAGGATCACTGGCCGCAGATAGAATATCACAGCGGTGCTGTATATCGAAATCTGGAGATCTTTCTCAAGGTTACGCTCGCTCTATGCGGAGGGCTTGCTTACCTCGTCGTTAACAAAATTTCAGGTGACAAGCACTTTTTGTCCTATGTGATTACTATAGCGTCCATTCTTGAAATATCTCTGGGAATATTCATTGTGATAGCCATATTGCTTCATGTCCGGGCGCAAATTAAAATTTATAATTTATTACCTCCTTACACCAGATTATTTGGTTGGGTGGAACCATACGCTATTATTTTTATTCTTGGAATGTCGTCCGCTATTTCATATATCGCTTCTTTCAAGATAATACCGGCCGTCACCAGCGGCGGCTGACAGCGGAGCGTCCCCTCTACTCAGGATCTAAATGGATGCGGGTGGCAAGAATGCGCTCGGCCTCAGCAGGGGCAGAGTTGTCACGCTGCTTAAATCATCGTTCTATGGATCGAATTCCAGTTTAAGGGGAACGTATGGCTGACTTGCCCAGAGCATTTGGGAGGTTCAAGGTCATATGCGAGATAGGCCGGGGGCTGTTTGGCGTTACCTACCTTGCTCAAGGAGACGGCGACAGATGCGCCATTAAATGGTTGCGGTCAGACGCACCGGAGGAAGGTAGATCGCACATTGCAAACGAGGCCTGGGCACTTGGTCGACTTGATCATCCATCTATTCCCCACCTGATCGAGAGTGGTGAGCAATGTGGTCGCCCCTATGTTGCGATGTCACTGTTTGCAGGTGCCTCCCTGCGAAAAAGACGTGCAACGCAACCGGAGGGGAAAGCAGCAAGCGAGGTACGTTGGACCCTTGCGGTCACCGTTAATGTGCTTGATGCAATCGCCTATTCACAGTCTCAGGGGGTTATTCATCGTGATGTTAAAGACGATAATATTGTTACCGATGACCCTTTTGAGTCGGTAGGGCTAATCGACTTTGGGTGCTGCGTGGGGAATGGGCAGCCGGCGGACACTGCCCCATTTCAACATGTCGGAGCTTGGCGGTTTAATCCACCGAACAAGTTGAGAAATCCGTCGTCAGCTCATCTCTCCCACGATGTTTTCGCGGTTGGGGTCAACGCATACCTTCTCCTAACGAATGAATACCCCTGGTCTGTTCGCCCGGACCAAAATGAAAGACATCTTGAAGCGAAGATGCACCATTCTGCTCCGCATAGCGTACAATCTATAAATCGCGTTGTATCGTCGGAGGTGTCTGAGTTTATTCAAAGTCTCTTATTGATTGATGATAATGTGCGACCGAGTGCACTTCAGGCTCTCGAAGGTGCTAGAAGCCTTCTATCAAAGGAGAGCGCTGCCAATGACTTTCACGAATGCTCCAGGGCGAGCCGTGTTATTGGCGTTGAGGCTCGCCCAAGTCTAGGCTCAGGACCTATTAATCTTCTTGCGGAGCGGGCGCGGGGTTGATTCAATGGCAGCGCAAGGAGGCGTTGCCATGAATGATTTGGTCTGGCTTTCGGAAGCACAGATGCGTCGGATTGAGCCGTATTTTGTGGATCGGCGCGGGGTTCCGACGCCAATCGGCATCACAACCCACGGATTTTGCTGATAGAAGGGGGGTCACAAGGTGTGGCCGATTCACAGCTATCCAAAGCGGACCTAGTTTCGTCGGCCCGAGCGATGTTCTCCGCCGCAAGGCAGTACTCGCCCTCAGTCTGGTCGGACTAATACCCATGGTCGGGGCCTTGAAGGGGCGGCGCAAACCCGGATCTTTTCGCCACCGCGGGAAATGCCATCTCGTTGGATCGAAAATATGCGGTGCGGTGCATGAACTAGCGCCGGCCACGCCGGTCTCGGTAATCTGATTCCGAACCGAAGGAGACCGAATGGGAATGATCGCGCCGCGCCCCATGTCCATCGTCGTCGAAGGACTGCCGACGACGTCCGCAAAGATACGCGCCCTCGCGGCAGAAGGTTATCTGCGTGCCGACATCGCCAGATTCCTCGGCATCGCCTACCAGCACGTCCGCAAGGTTCTTGAGGACGCTGGCAGCCGCGAGGGCCTGCAGCGCGATGTCGCCCCTTCAACTGCGCCAAAGTCGGCACCGGCAGCAGAACCGTTGACCGTTGACGTGCTAGTCGCGGCCGGGTTCACGCTACTGGGCACATGGACAGCAGGTGACGACGGCATCGAGCTCGAGGTTCCGGCGCCGAAGCGACCCGGGGTCTACGCCTTCGCGATCAACGGTACGGTGCAGTACGTCGGCGTCACGCAAGGCACCTTCCACCAGCGCATGTACCAGTACCGGCGCGGCGATCCTGGGCAGACGACGAACGCTCGTATCAACCCCGTCATCGCGGCAGAGCTGGCAGCGGGTCGGATTGTCGAGATCTATCTGGCTATGCCCGATCCCGCGATCTGGAACGGTCTGCCAGTCAATATGGCGGCCGGTCTCGAGGAGGGCCTGATCAAGCGCTACTCACTTCCGTGGAACGTGAGGGGAGCGCGAGGATGAGGAAGCGCGTCAGGATTCGACGAATCTGGTTCGCCCAGCTCGGAGACAAACTGCCGCCGTGCGCCGAAGCTGACGATCTGCTTTGGGCGCGTCTCCGCCGCGGCGAGGTCTGGCCGCTAGCGGTCAGTCTGCTTCCAACGTCTTCACGGTGGAAAGCGGACGTTGGTCGCCCGGCCGCCGATCCCGGACATCGCAACAGCCCTGTATGCGAACCGCCATCTGAGCTAAGTTTCACGCGTGAGCGGAGGAGGCGGGAGACTTGGTCACGATTCCGGCGGAACTGCTGCATGCAATCGCCGCGCCGGGAGGCGGCCAAGTCGCACTGGTCATCGGCGCGGGTTGTTCGGTTGAGGCGCCGACCAGCATGCCACTCGCCACTGACCTCGCGCACGAAGCCTGCCGCCAGCTCGTGCTCGATCAGATCCTCGTGGAAGGCCAGTGCGCCGATCCCTGGGATCTCGCGGCACTCGCTTCGCTGGTCTGGGCGGTCACGCACGGACAGACCGAACTCGTGAAGCGCTTCCCCCGTGCCGCGATGCGACAGGCGCGACCAAACCTCGGCCACAAACTCCTTGCCGCCCTGATGGCCGAGAATGCCATAGGCCACGTGCTGTCACTGAATTTCGACTTCGCCGTCGAGAACGCAGCAATCCATCTCGGTCACACCATCCCCACTATCGACGCGCCCGGGCAGCCGGTCCCAGTCCGGCCGGCGCTTATCTACCTCCATGGCAGCGCCATCTCGGATCCCGAACGACTGGTGCTGCGCACGGAGGCGATCGACGATGCATGGAAAAACCAGTGGGAGCAGATCGTCGCGACCCAGGTGCTTAGTGCGCCACACATCCTGTTCGCAGGGCTCGGCTCGGCGGCGCCGGTGCTTTCCGCAACGCTCGCGATGATCCAGGAGGCGCTCGGCGCGGAGAAGGATATCTACCAGGCGGACATCGGCGATCTCGCGGGCAACACTCTCGCCCAACAACTCAACATACCTACCGAACGCTATATAAGGGGCGGCTGGTGCGAAGTGCTGGAAAAGCTCGGTGGACGCGTTGCCGCGGATCACGTCCATGCGCTGAAGGTCAACGGCCTCGCGAACTTGGTGGAGAACGCCTTCGGCCAGGCCGACCGGGCCCGGTTTACCGGCCTTGCCGCGAAACTTGCCGGAGTCTCGTTGCTCGCCCTCGGCAAGCTGCGCGCCTTCGCGCAGCTCGACCGCAACACCCTCTACCGGGTCCACTCTCCACAGGTCGACACGCAGATTGCCGAGCCGATGGTGAAGCTCGCCGAACTCGGCGAGGCGCTCGGGCTCGAACCGCGTCCGACCGCCGGGGGAACCTGGCAGCTGTTCAAGGACGGCCGGCCGAGGGCGCAGGTCCTACTGGCCTCCGGCGGCGGCGTGCTGCGCCTCGCGGCCGTTGAGCCACGCGCGCGGGAACTCTGCGCCCAGATCTCGGCCGAAGTTCCGCAGGGCCCCGACTTGATCCTGATCGGCGGCCTAATGCCTAGCCAGCAGCCACCGCGCCATATCGACATCGTCGCCGACGTTGATCCAGAGAGCCTGATCGATGGCCTGAGCGACACACCGATCGTGTCGGCCAACGATCCTGACTTCATTGTACGCATTGGAACGCTCCTCAATGCAGCCTGATGGCGCCTTCCTCACGACCTCCGAGCTGCTGGCGCTCGCCAGCGCTCAACTCGGCTCTAATGGCTACCGCGTCGTGCGCGACATCGCGGTCACGGCATCCTCGGCGGCACGCGGCCTCCTGGCGGAAGACGCCTACAGCGTCGTGTCGGTCGTCGTCTTCGAGACCTGGCAGCAACTCGAGACAGAGTGGCTCGATGCGCAGGCCGACTTAGTCGACTTGCTGTCGCGCCGCCTGCAGCGCTCGGCGCCTAAGGCGTGGGACGGTTACCTCGTCCTGCTGTGCGCGAACCCAACCACCGACCATCTCGCCATCGCGCAGATCGAGCGCGACACCACGCGCGTGCGCAAGATCGTCGCGACTGGCGACACGCTGCACACGATTAAGGACATCGAGAACGTGCTAGACGTTCTAGCGCCGCTCGAAATTCCCAACGCCGTCGCGGCGCTCGAGGACGTGTTGGACGCGCTGCCCGAGCTGATAGGCGGCGGCATCAACCCCGTAGCGGTGAAGACGGTTGTCGACGCATTCCGCGGCATGGAGGCGCCGCTCGAGCGCCTGCACGCGCTGGGAAAAGGGGCATGAGGCTCAAGGCGATCACCATCGAAGGCTTTCGGGCGTTCGGAAGCGTTACGGAAATCGATCTTGATGCGGACGTCGTCGTGCTCCAGGGGCCCAACGGCGTCGGAAAGACCTCGCTGCTCGACGCGATCCTCTGGGCCCTTGCCGGACGCATCGCGCGTTTTGAGGACCGTGGCTCGCCGGTGTCGATCTACGCCCGGGAAGGCTTGGCGCGCGTCGAACTCACGCTGACCGGCGATGCCGGAGAACTCGTCATCATCCGCGCGACCGACGGCAGCAAAGGTTCAGTCCGACTGCGCTACTGCGGCGAGGAGGCCGAGGGCGCGGCGGCTGAGCAGCGGCTGTGCAACCTGCTGCTGCCGCATCTCAAGGACCGCACCGAAGCTCAGGCGGCGCTGGGAAGCGTGCTAACGCGCGGCGTCTATCTCCAGCAGGACCTGGTGCGGCAGTTCGTCGAGGTCGACAGCGCCGCGGAGCGTTTCGCGCTGGTGAGTGAGGTGATCGGGGCGGGTGTCGTGCTGGAGCTGCAGCAGGCGCTCGAAAGAAGCCGAAACCAATGGTCGCGCAGCACCAACGCGGCGCGGCGCGACGACCTGGATCCTCTCCGTCTCCGCGCGGCCCAGATCGAAGAGCAGCTCGCGCGGCTGTCGGATGGCAGCCCGACCGAGACCGCCGACACTCGGCAGGCCTCCGAGGCGCTCCACTTCCGGGCCGTGGCGTTGCTGGGACAAAGTCGGCTCGGCATGCAGGAACCGCCCACGACGCCGTCGACGCTCGACAGGCTGCTCAAGCAGTTGGGGGCCGAACGCGCCCGGGTCGAGCGCGACGTCGCGACCGCGTTAAGCGTCGCCGACGAGATGCGTGCGCTGGCCGGCTCCGATCCTGTCGACCAGGCTAGTATCGACGCGCTGACGGCGGACGAGCTCCGTATCGCCGAAGAGCTGGCGAGCGCCGAGGATGCCATCGAACAGGAGATCAAACGCCTAGCTGCCGAGCGCGAGCTCCAGGTCAAGTCAGCCGACCGGGCCAACCAGATGGCGACGCTCGCGCGCCTCGCGCTCAAGGACCTAGGCGACCACTGCCCTGTGTGCGAGCAGGTGCACGACGTCGAGCACACGCGGCACCACCTCGAGGATCTCATCGCCGCCACGACCTCAACGGCCGCCGCGACGCGCGACGACCGGCTCGGCCCGCTCAACGCGGCACGCACCGACCTTAGCCGGCAACTCGAGACAGTGCGCGCCGAACGCCGCGGCCTCGCCGATCGCGAACGCGAGCGCCAGACGCGCCGTTCGCTGCTCGCATCCAGGCTTAGCGACCTCGATGTAAATCCAACCGGCGATGTCGTCGCGCAGCTCGAGCTCCGCCAAGCCGGGGCGATCGCCGTGCTGGAGCAACTTAGCGGGCTCGTCCGGGACGGCGAGCGCCTCTCGCTCGATGTCTTGCGCCTCGGCGAACTACGCAGACGCGACGAGTTGGCGGGCGAGCTGGCGGCGATCGTGAGGCGCATCGCGGCACTCACGCAACAGATCGATGCGCAGGACCGCACGCACGCCCTGGCCGGCTCGATCATCGAGGGGCTGCGCGGCGCCTCCCTCGCAGTCACTCAGCGACAGATCAACCAGATCGAGCCACTTTTCCAGAGGATCTATAGCCGAATCGATCCGCACCCCACCTTCCGCGTGACGCAGATCACCGCGCGGCTTGAGCGCGGCAAAGGGCAGCTCGACGTCGGCGTCCTCGATCCCGACGCCGACACCGAAATGCGCGACGCCGGCCCGCTGCTCAGCAGCTCGCAGCTTAACTCGTACGCGGTCTCGCTGTTCTTGGCGATGAATCTCGCGCTGCCCACCCTCAAGCTCGGCGTCACGATCCTCGACGATCCACTGCAAAGCCTGGACTCCCTCAACCTGCTCGGGCTTGTCGATGTCCTCCGGCGCTTCCGCGCGCATCGCCAAATTATCGTCTCGACACATGAGGACCGTCTCATCGGCCTCCTTCAGCGCAAGCTACGGCCGGTCCGCGAAGGCGAACGCATGATTACCATGCTGTTCGAGCAATGGTCACGCGAGGGACCGGCGATCCGCGCCGTCCGGACCGAGTACACCGCGGAGGACGAACGGGTGCTGTCCGCCTGACGGCCGTTCGAACTCGATTTTCAGCAGGCTGACTGGTTCGACTTAGTTCAAGGCGCGCAACTGCGTCGCGCTGACGAACGACTGCTATGGGGATCGCGGTAAATCACGCTGAGCGGCGAATATGGGCGCGATGCAGACCTCGACTCGGCAAAGCATCTACGTCCGCTTTCCTTCCACCCCTTGCAGACATTCAACCTTCAATACTACCCCACACTTGGGCGCCACACGCAGGCAGAGCCCCGCCGCTCGCCCCGGGGCAATCTCGATTCACCGCACAGACAAGCCGACGCGTTTCTGGAGCGATAGCACGGGCCGTTCTCAGCCCGTCCGGTAAGCTGCGCCGTCAGCCCCGCCCTTACTGGCTGAGCAACCATGCCGTACCCCTTGCCGAAATGCGCATCCGCCAGACTGCGTCTTCCTGCGAAAGTCTCTGGCCGCATCCCGGCCTTGCTCGTGCCGAAGGTTCCTCCCTGTCACAGTCGCCCTTTCAAACCGAACGTGATTGGCATGAGTTCCTTTCGGGGAGACCGCCTCATCCATTGCAGCCTCTCTTGACGCGCAACCTGACGCCTTGGCCCATGTCGCGTTGCGACGACGCCGTTCAACAGAAATTTTCCCTTGGCCCTTTGGGCCATTCCTCGCGATCGCTGCGCTGCAAAATTCCCAAGCCCCCGGAAGAGGGGGGTGTTGATCGACGCCAGCCAGCGGCGTCGGGCGGTGCGCTGTCGAGGTCGCAAGGGGCGGTCTCCCGCATCGAAAGGAACATACATCATGCCGACCATCGGATCATTCAGCCAGGACGACCTCTTCGGTCAGGAAGGCACCCTCGAAACCGTCACGCTCAAGGCCAAGATCAAGTTCGTGCCCCTCAAAGACCGCAGCGAGAAGCAGCCAGACTACCGCATTCTCGCCGGCAAGCGGGAAATCGGCGCGGCCTGGTCGCGCACCTCGAAGAAGGGCAGCGCCTACCTCTTCCTCAAGCTCACCGATCCGAGCCAGCCGGACCCGGTGGTCTGCAACCTCTACAGAAACGCGAGGGGTCCCGCCGTCCTCTGGGCTCGCTGAACCGGATGAGCGACGTCGCGGCGCGGCACAATGTGAGCGCGTGCCTGATATATGAATGGCGCCGTCAGATGGGGAATGGACGGCCCGGTCTGATGACGCGGGCTGATTTCGTTCCGGTTCGCGTGCGGCCATCGGGCGATGAGGCGACGTCTCCATCGCCGCCGCGTCAGGCCGCCGCGATGGGTCCCGGCATGGCGCCCATTGAGGTGACGATGCCGGACGGCAGCCGCCCGCATCGGGATCAAACGCGATGCGTCATCAGCGATATTGCGCGCTGTCGTCGCGGCGCTACGTGGATGATCGCGCCGACGCCGGGCACGCGGATCTAGTTGGCGTGCGGGCTGACTGATACCAGCCAGTCCCGGTGATCCTGGACGATCTGACGGTGATGCGGCGGATGGACGAGCTGTATCGCTACAGCCGCACCCGACCCAAGTCAGTCGCCTGACGACCTGGCCTCCGCCCTCGATAACGGACATTCCGCGACGACACGCCAGCGCGATCAGGCGATCGGTGGTACGGACGTCATCTTCCGCTGTCGCACCCAAGTAAGAAATTCGTCGATATCATCGACTGGACCTGTGCAATGAGCGTACTCCTCCAGCTCAACTACCGCCGTCCGGAGGACTGTGACCACGAAGCCCTCCATGCCCGCCCGATCAATGCCGCGCGCGTTAAGCGTCGACCACGTCCCGTGCAGGATGCGCGACCGATCTCGGACGACATTGCGCGCAAATTGCCGCGCGCTCAGCAGAGACCCCGACGCAATGGGATTGTCTGGCCCTAGGTCAAAGAAAGCGCTCAGAATCTCTAGCACGCGCTGCTCGCTACCTCTGCTGCTCTCCGCGCGGAGCAACACTTCTAACGCTGTTTCTAGTTTTGCTATCGCTATCGTATCGATAGACTCAGACAAAGCCTGATGAAGCCAATAGGCAGCGTCGCACCACGCGCGCTCAAGCACTGGCAGACGATGCGCGCCGGAGGCAAACGAACGCACCACGTTTCCAACGGCCGTGAAGATAAGCGCGGCCTTCTGCAAAATATCAGGCAGCGTGCCTCGGCCGATCGCCATTCCCGGTTCTTTGCGTGTCCAGCCCGCACTGACGTAACCGTCGGCTTCCGACAAGGTGCGCTTTTGCGACGTACCTCGCCGCGCATCGAGCCGCGCCATCGTGCGCGTGTCGAGATAGGGAGCGGCAAGCTGCATCGCCACGATCACCAGATCGACCGCAAGCTCGGCGACTTCTTCGGCACGGTGTTGCTCGCAACCATCGACGGAAACGCGCGCGAGCCAATCGGCGTCCCGCTCGCGCATCCATTGCACGAGGTCGTCGAATCCGCGCTGGTCGAAGGCCGCGTCTCCGTCGCCGCGCGGATAGAAATCGCTCGTCGTGACACGATCGATAAACTCGAACGTGACGGGTCCGATCTCGAAGCGGGGCGCGGATGTCCGGCTGATTACGCACGGCACGAAGACACGCCTGGGCGAAGTCTTATCGGCAAGCCATCTCTCAAAATGCTCAATGAGAGCTTCAGCATCCTTGCTTCCGACGGTCGACGGTTCGCGGCCCGCATAGTCTTCAATGAAATTGAACAGCTCGGTCTGGATATCCGCATAGATGGTGCCGCGCTCCATGGCGGGAAGGCGGCCTAAGAGGCAGTCGGTAAGCTCGGTGAGCGCGTGATGCCCGGGCATGCGAATGGCGATGATGCCGCCGGCCTTCTCGCGCACATGCCCAAGCCCTTCCCTGCGCAACAACTCTTGTGTCAGCTTCTCAAGCGGCAGCGGTCGCCGCTCAAGATGTGTAGCGAGCGTTCGCAATAGGCCAGTTTCCCGCGCCAGCGATTCCGGCATGTATGTGCGCTCCCGCTGCACTAGTTGCGGGTCTCGACCCATGTCGGTCGCCGCATCGTCGTTCGGATAATCCCAGAAGCCGACATTCAGTGCGGCCCGGTGCCGGCTGCATCGCGCCCACATCAGACAATCGGGGTTGGCGCCGTTAGAGGTCTGGCGGGCGGCGAACCTTAAACCGGCTCGACCTTCGCCGTCGTCATGGGACGATTGAAAACTTGCCTCACTTTTCGGGCGAGCTGGTCGATTGAGAAGGGCTTGGTGATCAGATCCTCAAGCGGCCCCAGCGTGACGCATCTGCGCTCCTTTCGTCTCTTGTGGCGGCCTGCGACAGGTCAACCGGTCCAGCCCTATGGATCGGGAGCGGTTGCGACACGCAGCAGGTGGAATCCACGAGGAAAGGGCAGCGATGCCAGACCGTGGGAAAGCAGCTCGGTGACGATCTCCAGACTCCGCACGAGTTCCGTATCATGAAACGGCTTGGCAAGGCGGGCATGGCCGTCGGCGGCCGTCAGGGCGATTTGCGAGGCTCCGGTGGCGTACAAGACCCCGAGACTTTCAATCCCGCCGAGCTGCGCGACGATTTCGGTACCGAGCCCGTTATCGGCAAGACGCAGATCGATGACCGCAAGGTCTGGCTTGTGTCGCTTGCCGAGCGCAACCGCCGCGGCAACCGTGCTCGCGATGCCACAGACCTCGTAGCCATGTTCGACCAGGACATCTTCCATCAGATCGGCAATCATCGAATCATCTTCGGCGATCAAGACCTTGAGCATGCCTGAACCCTTTCACCCAGCCCGGAACCGAGACTAACGGCGGTTTTCCACGCTAGAGACAGCCGCGCTTGGGGAAAGGCTCGGAAACTACTCAAACCGCTCGCTGGGGGCGCTCACTCGCCTCGGATCAAACCAATTGCGGCCGGTCCGGTCGCGGCCAGGTCTCGCCTTGGGCTGAATGTCTGGTTCCCCGTTGGGGCGTCCGAAAGCGGACAGACCGCTCCCCACCCCTTGCAGACATTCAACCTTCAACACTAACACCACATTTGGCAGCCACACACAGGCAGCGCCCCGCCGGCCGAACCGCCGAAGCGACCCTTCTCGGACATTCAGGCCAGGCGACCGAATGGCAGGTGCTGGCCGTGAGTTGCCGGTCTGCTTTCGGCGAACAGTCCGTGGAAGCGGACACGACCAGCGCCAGTAATATGGTCATTTGATTTTACCGTCTCTCCGACTGTCAAAAGGGTTGAGGCGGAGGGTGTTACCAGCGGACCGCTTTGGGATCAGGGCTGCTATACGGTGTTATCGGTGAGTTCTACCCAGTGTGTCGACGCGAATTGCGATAGCCGCAACAGTTGGGTCAAGCTCGCGTGTGCTTCGATTTCGCCGATAGGTGTCATCGTGCCATGCCCGGCGTCATCGCGCCAGTAATGCAGCACCTGCAACCCAGCTTGGAATTGGGATGCCGTACTCGCGGATACAGAGCCAATGATCCCCTTCGTGACCCGGCTGCGCCCACTACCTGTTTTATATTCCGCGAGAACCTTTCCTTCATCCCCGCTCCTTGCAATCGCGATCGCGAGCAGGACTGATTCTCCAGCCGCGCCGGCCATGACACACGTGGACAGATAGTTCGCCGTTCGGTAGCAGCGCACGGCTTCAGTAGATCGCTGCGCGTAACCGCCACCAAATATCGGGGTGAACCCTTGCAGCATTTCGGCCAAGCGGCTCGGATCGATGATGGGTCTCTGGCTTGCCTCTCGCAGCCATTTCCAGCCGAAGCTTGTGATTGTGTATCTATCAGAGGATCCATGCATCGTCATGCCCATCGGGGCGAACTCCCCAGACCGCAAAACCCCGATCCGACAAAGCTCCCAGACAGCATCGTAGAACGGAATTACATGGGGTTGCTCCAGGTCAGACGAGCTATGATAGCGACGTTCCCGGTTATCGATTCTTGATGACCAATAACTCCAAGCGAGGCTCGGAACCCATACATCGCAGTCATGCTCTCCCGCACGATAGCCCCGATGGTCCTTGGCTTCGTGTAACGTGGCGAGGTGACCTACCGTGAACTCAAAGGCTTCCTCGGAATGTATCATCATCGCCCTTCGCCATCCATGCGGACCATGTGCTTCATGAAAGACGACGTGATCTCGAGCAGGAACTCAATCTCGTGCCCAATGACGGCATCGGCGTGCTTGACGTAGCTGTTCTGGTATTTGCAATAGTAATCCACGAGCCGCGTGAACATATTCACCAACTCCGGCGATCCACCTCGGCTCTTGATGAGCTGGCCGACCGCCGGGATCTGGTTTTCAAGAGACTTGTCATTCCCGAACAACTTCTTTAGCAGCAGCTCGAGGGAAAGGCGCATGTCGTCGACGACGTTGCGCTCGAAGACACCGGCACGGTATTTGCCGATTGCTTCATTGTAGAGGCCCAGGGCCTCCGGACAGACGTCCAGCCAATGCCTAGTCTCCTCGATCAGCGTGTCGTTAATGGGGCTTGCCCCGTTCCCTTCCCCAAAATCTCTATACGTTGTCGCGAGCTGGATCTTGATCCGCCGGCGCTCAGGGCTGTCCGGCTCCGGTGCCTTCCAGTCGCAGAGCTCGCGCAGGATCCGGTGCTGCTGGGCGCCGGAAAAGGCACTCAGATTCTCCAGGAGGGCCGTCCGCTTGTTTGGGGCATCGTTCGGGTAGATCGGGTATGGGACTTCCACCTCATATTCTCCGCCGTAGCTGCGCATGAGCTTCGCGATGTCAGATCCGCTCAGGCCGTCCTTGGTATGGCCGAGGACGTCAGCTGCGTTGGCGATGAACGTGGTCGGCAGTTGGCGATCGGCCATGCATACCCCCGAGGCCTGAGGTTGGTTCCTCTCCTTGTGGATATCATGCATGGGAAACGGTCATCGGCAAGCACTGGCCCCATCCCCTTCTCCGAAAAGGTGTCCGGATCGCCGGTGTCTGGTCGGCGACCGGCCTTCACGGCGTCGCTGTATTTTTTTCCGATCTACTTCGCGACGCCAACGTCATGGGTTTTGTGTGCCAGCTTTTCTCGACGGTCAAAGGCCAGACGCTTGCGGATCGCCCGGTTGCATGTTTCTGAAAGTCGCCACCGATCCCGGATCCCCGGCAGCCACCCCCTTCATGAGAACTTCCAACCAATAGATGGTCCTCTCCATGTTATTTACATTGTCCAGCAAGCTGTCGCGGTAGCTACGGTGCCGGCCTTGACGGAACCCCGACGATTTAGCGGCCAGATATTCAACAATCTGATCCCGGTCCATATGTGATAAACGAAGTTGCTGATCGGAATGACTCCAAAGGCTTATATTTGCCGCCCTCATACCGACAATCGACTCTGTCATTTGCATAATCGCCAGATTCGTATTGTCGGAGACGAATTTTTCGACAAGGTCTCCGTGCTTTTTGTGCTCCGATGTCACTACACGCGCTTGGTAGTCAAGCCGTGAAATCGCACCCGCGACATAGTCCGGTATCCTCACCAGTGGGTCGTAGAATAGTTCCTGGCCGCGAAGCAAAGCTGGGGCTGGCATGAGAATGTCGCGTTTTTCAGAAATCCCGGATCGCTGGCATAAGGAGGAGAAATTGATGAAGGCCATGTCATTGAAAACGCTGTTATAGCCGACTGTCATTTTGTCCCTGTCGGGAAACACGCCGAACGCCACGGCGTTGCCATGTCTGACGATCCAAAACATGACCGCAGCAGCCAACATACCAAGTATGCCGATGTCGGAAAGCAGTCTGTAGTTGAAGTTATTGGCGTTTGCTTCCTGCCGAAGGTTCCGAAAAGCTCTCAAATAGCCCGCGCGCCGCTCTTCCCCACCAGGCACGCCCTCCGTCCCCAACCCTCTAATTGTCGCGATAGCTCGATCGATTGTGGTTCGGACTTGCTGCACAGAGTCCCGCTCATGACGGTTCTTTTGAGCGAGAAAGCAGAAATGGAACCTCTTCGGGTCCCGTAGATAGTCGAGCATGTCGTCCGTGATGGACTGAGTGCCCTTAATATCTCTGGGGAAAACCCGGTCGATTTCGTCTTGCGTGGAGGTAAAATCGGTGTAGTGGGGGAAAACGGTGAATGCAAATGCATCATGAGCTGCGGAGGTCTCATTGATTACGAAATCGGCGCCGATCATCCATTTGACGGCACGCGACCGTCGAATGAACTGACGGAAAAAGATCTCTGCTCCGATCGAGAACGAGCTATCGAGAACGGAGAAGACTGTGTCAACGGATGCCAACATGGCAATGGCTTAGCCTATCACGGTGCGTGCTGATAGCCCGCCAGCAGCGAATCGCCTCGGCGGGCGTTATTGCCGCCAAGGTTATCGAAGTCAGCTGATACCATAACGCGATACGTCCGCTTTGGAAGATTAGCGAGGTTCGGCGGTACGACGGCCCTGGCCGCGATGCAGACCTCGACGCGGCAAAGCATCTACGTCCGCTTTCCTTCCACCCCTTGCAGACATTCAACCTGCAACACTAGCCCACATTTGGCAGCCACGCAGCGGCAGCGCCCCGCCGCTCGCCCCGGCCATCCGAGTCACCGCACAAACGAGCCCACGCGTTTCTGGAGCGATAGCACGGGCGGTTCTCACCCCGTCCGGTAGCTGCGCCGTCAGCCCGCCCTCGGCGACTGAACACCCACGCCTTACCGCTTGCCGAAATGCGCACCCGCAAGACTGCTTCTTCCTGCGAAAGTCTCAGGCCACACCCCGGCCTTGCTCGTGCCGAAGGTTCCTCCCTGCCACAGTCGCCCTTTCAATCCGAACGTGTTTGGCACGAGTTCCTTTCGGGGAGACCGCCTCACCCATTGCAGCCTCTCTTGACGCGCAACCTGACGCCTTGGCCCTTGTCGCGTTGCGACGACGCCGTTCAACAGAAATTTTCCCTTGGCCCTTTGGGCCATTCCTCGCGATCGCTGCGCTGCAAAATTCCCAAGCCCCCCGGAAGAGGGGGGTGTTGATCGACGCCAGCCAGCGGCGTCGGGCGGTGCGCTGTCGAGGTCGCAAGGGGCGGTCTCCCGCATCGAAAGGAACATACATCATGCCGACCATCGGATCATTCAGCCAGGACGACCTCTTCGGTCAGGAAGGCACCCTCGAAACCCTCACGCTCAAGGCCAAGATCAAGTTCGTGCCCCTCAAAGACCGCAGCGAGAAGCAGCCGGACTACCGCATTCTCGCCGGCAAGCGCGAAATCGGCGCGGCCTGGTCGCGCACCTCGAAGAAGGGCAGCGCCTATCTCTTCCTCAAGCTCACCGATCCGAGCCAGCCGGACCCGGTGGTCTGCAACCTCTACAGAAACGCGAGCGGTCCCGCCGTCCTCTGGACGCGGTGAACCGGATGGCCCCGGCGCAAGCCGGGGCCTCTCTCGTCTCAACCCGGATTTCCCGGATGGTCGGAGTTTTCCTCGCGTGTATCAGCCGAATCTGTCACGAACGTCAGCAAGCGATCGTCGGTCAGGACACGCATTCACGGCGCAACGAGCAGGTGAATCGGATGCGGGACCACATTCGATGGGGCCAAGATTCGGATCAAGGCGCGTCCTCTGATCTCACTTGCGGGGGCCTTTGTCTTGACCGGAGGGGAAAGCCTTCCCCCGCCTGCGATCGGCTCGCGACCAAGCCGCAGACCGTTCTCCGTCACCCCTTCTGCGGGGACACCCCGCAACGCCCCGGTGACAACAGACAAACAGCCGTGCTTTCGGTCTTGCCTGATCAGCGCTCAGTTTCGTTCATCGACGAGCACGGCGACGAACCTCGCCACAGCACCACGCAACCCAACTACGCCAAGCGGTCGGGAAAGCCGAGCGCAGCGCAGTCTGACGGACGTCGCGCGATCGGGCCGCTCCGGTTTCGCCGGGCCAGCCCTTTCGATTCAGGGCCGATTCTGGCGCGGGAACGAAGTTCGTGTCATCACTGTCGGGAGGAATTGAAAGCGACCAACCTACCTAGATGGGGTAACGGGCCGGCAGCCACAGAACCCTCTCCGGTACCCCGAAGCAATCAGGCCCGCGAATCCAGCATTGACTAGGTATTTTCCGAACCTACCCGCTGTCGATGGATGCCGCGATATTGTAATCGCGATGAGCAACGAATTGCCGAAGGCAATGCGAGACAGGGCATCGCCGCAATCTTGAGGAGATCAGTCGTGGGCAGCGCTGCTGACGGGATCAAAGACATTGGGCCACAGCCGCAATCGTTCGACATTGAACACGCGACGAAGGAAAATACGAATTACCGTTCAGTCGCCTGGAGCGGGCGCTATCTGCAAGTGACGCTGATGTCGATCCCCGCCGGCAGCGACATTGGCCTTGAAGCGCATCCGGAGACCGATCAGTTCCTGCGCCTCGATGCTGGCAGCGGCCGAGTGCAGATGGGAGCCACGAAGGACAAACTGACTTTTGA
>PKWQ01000163.1 GCA_003133265.1 Acetobacteraceae bacterium | reverse complement strand
TCGTCGACGGCCAGGAAAACCCGCTCGCCGTCATCGAGACGCAGAAATTCTACCAGGTGCAGAAATACTGCGCGCTCACCGGCCACATGTGGGTCGGCTTCTGGCTGCTGGTGAACGGCGCATACTGGAACAGCATGCCGCAGAACTTCCGCAAGATCGTCGCCGACATTTTCGACGGCGAGACGGCGGCGGCGCGCACGGCAAACGAGAACCTGAACAACTCGCTCGAAGCGACGCTCAAGCAGCAGGGCCTGACCTTTACCAGGCCCGACGTTGCCGCGTTCCAGGCAGCGCTGGCGAAATCGGGCATCTACAAGACCTGGCAGGCGAAGTTCGGGGCGCCGCTGTGGTCGGCGCTGGAGAAATACACGGGACCGCTCGGGTGAACGGCGCCGGTGCGGAGCGCGTGGGCGCCGCGCTGCGGACACTCGATTTGTGGGTGGACACGCTGACGCAAGGCGTCGCGGCGCTGCTCGTCGTCGTCGAAACCGTGATCCTGTTCACCGGCGTGATCTGGCGCTACGTGCTCGACAGTCCGC
Source organism: Acetobacteraceae bacterium (assembly GCA_003133265.1). Classification (GTDB taxonomy): domain Bacteria; phylum Pseudomonadota; class Alphaproteobacteria; order Acetobacterales; family Acetobacteraceae; genus PALSA-911. Next base: position 1,976 of record PKWQ01000163.1, on the reverse strand, counting down.
TGATCTGGACCGACGAGGTTGCCGAGACGCTGTTCCTGTGGCTGGTGAGCCTCGGCGCGGTGATCGCGTTGCGCCGCGGCGAGCACATGCGCATGACCATGGTCGTCAACCGTCTCGGGCCGCGTCTCGAGCGTCTTGCCGGGCGGTTCTCGGGCCTGATCGTGGCCGTGGTCGCGCTCGGACTGCTGGGACCCGGGACCATCTATGCCGCGCAGCAGGGGGCAATCCTGACGCCGGTGCTGGAGATCCCGGGGTCCTGGATGATCTACGGGCAGCTTGTCGCGCTTGTCCTGTTGGTCTACGTGGCGTTGCGGCGGCTGCTCGAGGGAACGACTCTTCGTGAGTTGGCCATCGTTCTCGGCACCGGCGCCGCGGTCGCGCTCGTGCTGTGGGCGCTGGAGCCGGTGTTTGACGCGCTCGGCAATGCCGACCTGCTGATCTTCTTCATCGGCATCGTCAGTGTCTGCATCTTCTTCGGCGTGCCGATCGCCTTCAGCTTCGCCATTTCGACGTTCGGCTACATCTGGTTCACCACACCGATGCCGCTTTCGGTCGTCATCGGCCAGATGGACCAAGGGATGGCCGGTATCGAGCTGCTCGCCGTGCCGATGTTTGTGGTGCTCGGCCTGCTGCTGGAGATGACCGGAATCGCGCGGGCGCTGGTCGATCTTCTGGCGGCGCTCATCGGCCACCGGCGGGGCGGCCTGTCCTATGTGCTGATCGTCGCGATGTACCTGATTTCCGGCATCTCCGGCTCCAAGGCGGCGGACCAAGCGGCCGTGGCGCCGGTACTGGTGCCGGAGATGCGGCGGCGCGGCTACATTCCCGGTGAACTTGCTGCCCAGCTTGCCGCCTCGGCGGCGATGTCGGAGACGATTCCGCCGAGCCTGGTGTTGATTATCGTTGGTGCGGTCACCGGTGTCTCGACGGCAGCGCTGTTCACCGGTGGCCTGCTGCCTGCGGCGCTGGCGGCGCTCGGTCTCGCCATTCTGGTGTTCTTCCGCTCGCGCGGCGACCGCTCGCAGGGCACGCGCGCCACCTGGCGGGCAGCGGGGCGCTACTTCGTCATCGCGATCCCGGCGCTGATCCTGCCGCTGGTGATCCGCTATGCCGTTCTGGACGGCATCACCACCGCGGTGGAAGTGGCCACCGTCGGCGTGGTCTATTCCATCCTCATCGGCATCGGTGTTTACCGGTGCTTCGACGTACGCCGCATCGTACCCATCCTGGTAGAGACCGCGGCGCTGACCGGCGCGATTCTGTTCATCATCGGCAGCGCGAGCGCGATGGGTTATTCGTTGACCCAGGCTGGGTTCGCGCAGGTACTGGCGGACTTCATGGCGGCCATGCCCGGCGGAGCGATTGGCTTCATGGCGATCTCGATTGTCGTGTTCGTCGTGCTCGGTAGCGTGCTGGAAGGGCTGCCGGCGATGGTGCTGTTCGGTCCGCTGCTGTTCCCGATCGCGCAACGGTTCGGCATCAACCTTGTGCAATATGCGCTCGTCGCTATTCTGGCGATGGGCATTGGGCTGTTCTCTCCGCCGTTCGGGGTCGGCTTCTATCAGAGCTGTCTGTTCGTCAAGGTCTCCAGCGACGAGGCATTTGCTTGCATCTGGCCTTACATGGCCATACTCCTTGTGGCGCTGATCGTTGTCGCCGCGGTGCCGTGGATTTCAGTCGGGTTCTTGGAATAGCTGGCTTGCACTCTGACTACTTGACCAAGACCCACCATTCTCGTCACCAGGCGTAAAGTAGCGGTTGAGTGCCGGCTGTCAGACGCCTTGAAGCGGCAGCTGATCCGGGAGGTATTTTCTTTTGCTTCGCATCTGCCTTGCGTCGTTGCTGTCAGCCGGACCGCTTGCCCGGGCTGCGGCGACAGCGACCGGCGACCGGTCGATGCGAACTATGCGAACTACAGTGTGAATCGGCTTCCGCCCGGGACCCCCAGTCCGATGCGTAACAGTGGCAAAAGTCCG
>PKWQ01000446.1 GCA_003133265.1 Acetobacteraceae bacterium | reverse complement strand
TGCCGAGCTTGTCCCAGATTTTTTTCACCATAGGGCTAATTTCCCGGTCGGAGGTGGAGTAGTCGACGACGGCGATCTCGGGGTGGCTGTCCAAGGCGTCGGCGTAGAGCTCGCCGGGACTATGGGACGCTATTATTTGAGCAAACCCCTGACCTTTCAGCCTCTTTTTTAGGCTGCCCAGTAGCTTCTCATCATGCACGTACAGGATCGCTTTTCCCATGTGGTTCGCCTCCTTGCAACGATTCGGACGGCCGCCTGGCGGCAGCTCCTGTCCTTTAAAAGCATAGAACGTTCCAAAAAACGCGAAGTAATGCTATAAGACGTAGGAACAGTGGAGGTGTACGTGAAAAAGCTGCCTGTGAAACAGGGAATAATCGCCCTCGTGCTGCTGTTGGTGGCGGCCGCCGTCTTCGTTTACCTGCGCCGTGCCCCACGACGGGAGGGCGCCGGGACGCTGAGGATTTCCGGCAACGTGGAGCTTACCGAGGTGCAGGTAAGCTTCAAGGTCCCCGGACGGGTACTCTCCAGATCGGTGGACGAAGGTGCCCTGGTCAAACGCGGCGAAACGGTGGCACGGCTCGAGGACGCCGAGCTGCAGGACGCCCTGAGCCTTGCCCGGGCCGATGCGGAGGCGGCAGCCGCCACCCTCGCCGCCACCCGCAAGGCCGCGATCTCGGTGCCGTTGATCCCCGGGCTGAAGGCGCTGAAGGCCCGCCACACCGGGGATGCCACCTGGAACAACATCCGTCCGCCGCACCTGAAACTGACCGCCGAGCAGCAAGCGACGCTGTTCGCCGCGTTCGACGCCTCCGGAGCGACATTGGCGAAAGCCGCCTGACGCCTGTTTCAGTTGACGAATCGGGCGCGCGGGCGGTCTCTGGAGGCATGGATGTCCCGCCTCCAGAGATGTTTGCGCTGCCCGGCGGCTCCGCACGGGTGGAATGGCGCCGTAGCGCGCGGGCGCGGCGCGTCAGCCTGCGCATAGATCCGCGCGCGGGTACGGTCGTGGTAACGCTGCCCGTGCGCGCCAGCCGCCGCGCCGGCATGGCGCTGCTGACCAGTCACGCCGGCTGGGTAGCCGACCGGTTGGCCGACCTGCCCGGCGCCGTCGGGTTCGCCGATGGCGCGATGGTGCCGATCGGCGGCATCCTCCACCGCATCCGCCACGCGCCCGGCATTCGCGGCGGCGCCTGGATCGAGGCCGGAGAGCTGATCGTGACCGGCGCGGCCGAGTTCCTGCCCCGGCGCACCCGCGACTTCCTGCGCGCCGAGGCGCAGCGCCGGCTGACCGCGCTGGTGGCGGACAAGGCGGCCCTGGCCGATTTGCGGCCGAAGCGCGTCACCGTCAAGGACACCAGAAGCCGCTGGGGCAGTTGCGCGTCCGACGGCTCGCTGGCGTTTTCCTGGCGCCTGATCATGGCCCCGGATTTCGCCCAGGACTATGTCGCCGCGCACGAGGTGGCGCATCTACGGCACATGAACCACGGCCCGCGCTTCTGGCAGCTGGTGGCACAGCTGACCCCGCACACCGAGACCGCCGTCCGCTGGCTGCGCACCGAGGCCACCCGGCTGCTGCGCATCGGCTGAGGCGACTGGCGGCAATTTCCCTACTCCGGCCGAAGCGGGAGCAGGGAAACGCCGGCTTCGGTCAGGCAGCTCCGGTCGGGTCGATCCAGCCGATATGGCCGTCGTCGCGGCGGTAGACCACGTTCAACGCGCCGTTGGCGCTGTTGCGGAACATCATCACCTGCTGGTTGGCGAGGTCCATCCGCATCACCGCCTCGCCGACCGACAGGTGGCTGATTTCCGCCGGGGTCTCGGCGATCACGGTGGGGTGGCCGTCGACCAGCGCGCCAGTGCCGGCCTCCGGCTCGGCAGCGGTCTCCTCCTCCTGGCGCAGGATATATTGGCGCGCCGCCTCGGGGCGCTCCCGGTTCGCCAGGTCGCGGGCGTGCTCGTTCACCCGACGGCGGTATCGCCGCAGGCGCTTGGCGATGTGCTCGGCGGCGCCGTCGAAGGCGGTATTGGCGTCCGCGGCCTCGAACTCGCCGCGCAATGTCAGGCCACGCCCGGCATGCACGTTGATGTCGCAGGTGAAGAAACTACGCGCACGCGAGAACGTGACCTGCGCCTCCAGCGCATTGTCAAAATACTTGCCGGCGATCTGGCCGAGTTGGGTTGCCACGCGCGTGCGCAGCGCGTCAGACAGGTCGATTTGTTTGCCGGAAACGGTGATCTGCATCTTACCTCTCCCCAAAAAACGATAGAGCGGATTCGGTCTCTCGGTGCTGTCGCCGCCCGCAGGCGCGCGGTCAGGCCGGTACGGACTTCTCCCGCTTGCGCTGCACGGAGCTGGGGATGCGCAGCGCATCGCGGTATTTGGCCACGGTCCGCCGGGCAATGTCCACGCCCTCCGCACGCAGCCCGGCCACAAGTGCGTCATCCGACAGAATTGCCTCCGGTTTCTCCTGATCCACCAGGACGCGGATGCGCTGGCGGACCGTCTCGGCGCTGTGTGCCGCCCCGCCGCTGGAGGATGCGATGGCAGTGGTGAAGAAATATTTCAGCTCGAACGTGCCGCGTGGGGTGGCGATGTATTTGTTCGCGGTTACCCGGCTGACCGTGCTTTCGTGCATCTCCACCGCCGCGGCGATGTCGCGCAGGATCAACGGCCGCAGATGGCCGACGCCGTGACGGACGAACGCGTCCTGCTGGCGCACGATCTCCGCCGCCACTTTCAGGATCGTGTGCGCCCGCTGGTGCAGCGACTTCAGCAGCCAGTTGGCGCTTTGCAGCTGCTCGTTCATGAAGCTGCGTTCCGCCTTGTCGGCGCGCAGCGTCACCCGGGCGTAAAAGCTCTCGTTCACCAGCACGCGCGGCATGGTCTCGGGATTGAGTTCCAGGATCCATTCCCCGCCGGGTCCGGCGCGCATCAGCACGTCCGGGACCACGCTCACCGGCATCTCCGCATCGAACCCGGCGGCCGGCTTCGGGTCCAGCGCGCGGATCTCGGCGATCATGTCATGCATGTCCGCCGCATCCACGCCGCACAGCGCCATCACCTTGCGCAGGTCGCGCGCCGCCAGCAGGGGCAGATTATCCAGCAGCGTCGCCATCGCCGGGTCCAGCCGGTTGCGCTCGGCGAGCTGGACGGCGAGGCATTCCTTCAGGTCGCGCGCGAACAGTCCTACCGGATCGAAGCGCATCATCTTCGCCCGCACCGCCTCGATGCGTTCCAGCGGCAGGTTCATCGCCGTGGCGATCGCCGCCGGATCGGCGGTCAGCCGCCCGGCGGGGCACAGCAGCGCGATCAGGTGCGCGCCGATCATCCGGTCCACCGGATCGTCAAAGCCCAGCCTCAGCTGCTCGCCGACATGTTCGCGCAGGCTGCGCCGCTGCGCCACCAGATCGTCGATGCCACGATCGTCGTCGGAGAAATCGTGCCTGCCACCGTGGCTCTCGCCGGAATGGCCGTAGGCCTCGCCGTCCGAGGGACCGCCTGGATCGTAGGTCTCGGCATGGTCGGCATCGAGCGGGCTCGCCTCGCTGGTCGGCAGGGTGTCGGCGCGCGCATGATCCGCCGAATCCCCGACCGGCTCGGCGCGCACCGCGATCTGGTCGATCGCCGCGCGCTCGGCATCGGGCAGATCGGTGCGCTCGTCGCGCTCCAGCAGCGGGTTGCGCTCCAGTTCCTCCTCGACGAAGGCGTTGACCTCCATGTTGGAGAATTGCAGCAGCTTGATGGCCTGACGCAGCTGCGGCGTCATGATCAGTGTCTGGGACTGGCGAAGATCGAGGCGCAGACCGATCGCCATGGCTGGGTCCTACGCCGTCAGCCGACAGGGGCTGAGATGGAGCATCGTCACAAGCTGAACCGCTCTCCCAGATAGACGCGCCGCACGTCGGCATGCGCCACCACTTCGTGCGGCTGTCCCTCCATCAGCACCTGGCCGTCGTGCATGATGTAAGCCCGGTCGATGATCTCCAGCGTCTCGCGCACGTTGTGGTCGGTGATCAGCACGCCGATGCCGCGATGCTTGAGATGCGAGACGAGGTCGCGGATCTCGCCGACCGCGATCGGGTCGATGCCGGCCAGCGGCTCGTCGAGCAGGATGTAGCCGGGCTGGGTGGCCAGCGCGCGGGCGATCTNNCCACCTCCAGCGACACGTCGGCCACGCCGACCAGATCGCCGTAGCGCACCGACAGGTTGCGCACGCTCAGCATCGCGCTCATGTGGATGCTCCATCGGGCGGCGGCGCCTTCTTGCGCACCCGCTTCATGTGCCCGCCGAGATAGGCCGCGACCACCGCCGGATCGTCCACCACCGCGCGCGGCGGGCCCTCGGCGATCACCTTGCCCTGGTGGAACACCACGGCGTGCTCGGTCAGCGACAGGATCACCTCCATGATGTGCTCGACGATCACGATGGTGATCCCGCGCGCCTTGATCCGCCGCACCAGATCGATGGCGGTGCGTATCTCGGCCGGCGTCAGTCCGGCCAGCGCCTCGTCCAGCAGCAGCAGGGTCGGCTCCGTGGCCAGCGCGCGGGCGATCTCCACCCGCCGCCGCTCTCCGCCCGACAGCGCCAGCGCCGGGGTGCGGCGCAGATGCGCGATGCCGAACTCGGCCAGCAGCTCGTCCAGCATCAGGTCGCGCTTGTCGGGATCGGGCTCGACCACCTCCAGCGCCGCCATGATGTTCTGCTCGACATTCAGGCCGCGGAACACGCTGGCTTCCTGCGGCAGGTAGCCGATGCCCAGCCGGGCGCGGCGATACATCGGCAGGTCGGTGATGTCGGTGCCGTCCAGGCTGATGGAGCCGGTCTCGGGCCGCACCAGCCCGACGATCATATAGAAGGTCGTGGTCTTGCCGGCGCCGTTGGGACCGAGCAGCCCGACCGCCTCGCCACGGCGCACGCTGATGGTGACATTCCGTACCACCGGGCGCTTGCGATAGGTCTTGCCGACACCGGTCGCGACCAGTCCCATGCCACCTTGCAACAGCCGAAGCTCGGCCCAGGCCTTGTTCTCGCTCACTTCGGGGCGTCCTTCGGCTGAGTGGCCGGGCTCTTCGGCCCCGCTTGCTTCGCATCCGGGGCAGGCGTCTGCGGGTTGGTGGCGTCGTTCGGCAGCACCAGCCCCCGCACCTGCCCGTTCGTGCTGGCGAGCAGGCGGGAGATGCCGGTCTTCATGTCCACCTCGGCTTCCGCGCCGTTCAGCTGGTTCTGCCCCCGCGTGATATGCACGTCGCCGCCGAGCCGGGCGATGCCGGTATCCGGCACATAGACGCCGCGATCGCCGGTGACGGTTTCGGTCTGGGTGCGGACGGAAACATTGCCGAACGCCTCCACCTTCTCGATCCGGCCCGACGCGCCCAGCGGATCGTCGGTGGCCGCGGCGCCCGGCTTGGCCGGCTGGGCGGTCTTCGCCGCGACGGGAGCGCCGGGTGACGAGGTAGGGGGCGAGGTGTAGGCGACCAGCGTATCGCCAGCGAGGCGGCGCGCATCGGAGGTCAGCACCACCGCATTGCCGCGCGCCACCGCGCGATGCGCCTGCGACCAGTATTCCAGGCTGTCGCGCGCGGTGAGCACCTCGGCCGGCCGCGTCAGCTTAAGGTGGCGCCCGGTCAGCACCAGCACCGACTGATCCATGTCGTAGGTGGCGTGATCGCCTTCCGCCAGTTCGGTGGCGGTGAAGATGCGGACGTTGCCCTCCGCCTCCAGCCGGTAGACCTCGGTGCTGCCGTTGGTGTCGTCCGGGCCCATCGCGGTGGATCCGGCGGCGGCCGGCTTGGGGGCCGGGGCAGTCGTCGCCGTCGCGCCAGCCGCGCCCGCCTTGCGGCGGTAGTGCGCGATCAGCCGGTCGGCGGTCACCGTCACGTTCTCCCGCACCGCGCGGGCATCGCCGTGCGCGATCACCACCTGGGCCTGCTGCTGCCAGTCGATGCCGTCACGCGCGGTGATGGTGACCGGCCCGCCGTGCGACAGATCGAGCGGCTGCGCCCACGCGCGCGCCGGAACCAGCAGCAGGGCCAGCAGCAACAGGCGCGGGATCATGGCGTCGCTCCGTTCAGCATCAGGCGCGCGGGGCCGGCGAACTGGATCGCCTGCCCCTTGTCGACCAGCGAAAAGCCTTGCGCCTCCAGCGTGCCGAACGGCCCTTCGGCATGCACCGGCTCGCTGCCGGCGGCGGCGCCGTTCTTCAAATCGACCGCCGCGCTCTCGGTGCGCATGGTCAGCCCGTCGTCGCGGTACAGAACCACATCGTGCGACAGATCGAGCTGCTGCGCCTGCTGCATGTAGACGCCGTCCTTGGACTGCAACATCAGCCAGGTGCCGTTCTGCAGCACCATATCGCCGCTCGGCGCGGTCAGATTGATCCGCTCGGGGCCCGCCTGCTTGGCGATGGCGGCGGTCAGCGTATAGGGCCTGCCCTGCGCGTCGACGCCGCGATAGCGCGCGTCGGTCAGCCGGGCGCCGTCGACCTCGGCGGTCATCCGATGAAAACTCAGGCGGGCATGGTCGGTGGTCCGGTCGATCTCCGGCCACAGCGCGATGATTGCCAACAGGGCGAGTGCCGCCGCCGGCAGCAGCCATTTGGTCAGACGAATGACCAGGCGCCGGCGCGCGATGCCGCCCGGCGATGGCAGGCGGTGCGCCCGCGCGGCACTGGCGAAGCGCCGGCCCGGCCGGTTGCTGTCCGGGCCGCGCGCGGCCGGCAGGGGAGCGACGCTCATGCCAGCCTCATATTCATGCCAGCCCGGTTCATGCCAGCCCGGCCCGCAGCAGGTCGTGCAGATGCAGGATGCCCGCCGGCCGGCCGGCGGGATCGACGACGAACAGGCTGGTGATCGGCCGTTCGCGCGCGGTCATCGCATGCAATGCCTCGGCGGCCAGCGCGTCTGGGCCGATGGTGCGGGGCGAACCGGTCATCACCTCGCCGACGTGGCGCGAGAGCAGGTCCGGCCCCATCGCCCGGCGCAGATCGCCGTCGGTGATGATGCCGATCAGCCGCCCCGCCGCGTCGATCACGCCCAGGCAACCGAAACGCTTCTCGGTCATCAGCAGCAGCGCCCGGTCCATCGGCGTCTCCGGCGTCCCGAGCGGGACCGCGTCGCCGGTGTGCATCAGCTCGGCGACACGCTTGAGCCGCGCGCCCAGCTTGCCGCCCGGGTGGAATTGGCGGAAATCGGATTCGGAGAAGCCGCGCCGCGTCAGCAGCGCCACCGCCAGCGCGTCGCCCAGCGCCATCTGCATCGTGGTGCTGGTGGTCGGCGCCAGCCCCATCGGGCAGGCTTCCGCCGCGTCCGGCAGCAGCAGCAGCACATCGGCGGCCTGCGCCAGCGCCGAGCCGCCGCGCGCGGTGATGCCGACCAGCGGCAGGGCGAAGCGGCGCGTGTGGGCGACCAGATCGGCCAACTCCGCCGTCTCGCCGGAATTGGACAGCGCCAGCACCGCGTCGCCCGGCACGATCATGCCGAGATCGCCGTGCGACGCCTCGGCGGGATGGACGAAGAATGCCGGCGTGCCGGTGGAGGCGAAGGTGGCGGCGATCTTGCGCCCGACATGGCCGGATTTGCCCATGCCGGAGACCACGACCCGTCCCGACGCCTGCGCCAGCAGATCGACCGCGCGCACGAAGCGGCCATCGAGCGCCGCCGCCAGCGCAGTCAATCCGGCTGCCTCGGTGCCCAGCACGGAGCGTGCGACGTCCAGATCGCCGCGCGGTGGCGCCAGTTCGGCAGCGGCAGCAATCATGCTCGGGCAACGTCCTTGGCGGGGTTGTACACAGTCTCTGTATGGGCACCCGCCGCTTCATGGTCAACCATGGAAGCCTTACACGTCGATGCCGACAAGAATCATGCCAAAGTGACCGCAACCTGTGAAGAAATTATGGCGGCCCGGTCCAGTCAATGGACAAATATATCAGTGGGCGAAGATGTCGGGGTCCTCGTAGCCCAGCAGATCGAGGCGCGTGCGCGCCGGCAGGAAGGCAAAGCAGGCCTCGGCCAGTTCGAGCCGGCCCTCGCGCCGCAGCAGCGTCTCCAGCCGTGCCCACAGCGCGTGCAGATGCAGCACGTCGGAGGCGGCATAGGTAAGCTGTTCGCTGGTCAGTTCCGGCGCGCCCCAGTCCGAGGTCTGCTGCTGCTTCGACAGATCGACCCCGAGCAGTTCGCGGCAAAGATCCTTGAGCCCGTGCCGATCGGTGAAGGTACGCACCAGCTTGGCGGCGATCTTGGTGCATTTCACCGGCGTGGCGTCCACGCCCAGGTAATGCTGGATCACGCCCACATCGAAGCGGGCGAAATGCATCAGCTTCACCACCGCTGGATCGCCGAGCAAACGCTTGAGGTTGGGACAGTCGAAGCCGCGCCCGCCCAGCGCCTCGGGGACCAGTTGCACCAGATGCGCGTTGCCGTCCCCGCCCGACAACTGCACCAGGCACAACCGGTCGCGGTGCGGATTGAGCCCCATCGTCTCGGTATCGACGGCGACGGCCGGGCCGAGCGAAAGTCCCTCCGGCAGATCGTGCCGGTGCAGGTGAATGGTGCCGTTGGCCATGAATACCACCGCGCTCATTATGTTGGGGCTCGCCATGCTGGATCGCTTGCGCATCCGCGCAAGCCCCTTCGGGTCTCGCGCCGCGTCGCCGTGATGGATGGTGCCCAGGAGAAGACTCGAACTTCCACGACCTTGCGGCCACAGGTACCTGAAACCTGCGCGTCTACCAATTCCGCCACCTGGGCATCCTGCGTCCCCGTCGGCGAGCCGGCGGGATAAGCGGTGGGCGCGCGATGTAACCCCCGCATCGGCGCGCGTCAACAGCGAAACCGCCGAATGATGGCCAGGCCCGCTTGAGCGATGCGGCAACGAGGCATATCAAGAGGCCGCAACAGACACAGATAAGGTGCGGTCATGGCAGCGCGCAGCGTGGCGACGGTCTTTGGCGGGTCCGGCTTCATCGGTCGTTATGTGGTGCAGCGTCTGGCGGCGCGCGGCCACATCGTCCGGGTCGCGGTACGCGATCCGGAAGCGGCGCAGTTCCTCAAGACCGCCGGCACCGTCGGGCAGATCGTGCCGCTCGCCGCCCCGATCACCGACGAGGCGGCGGTGACGCGCGCGGTCGAGGGCGCGGACCTGGTGGTGAACCTGGTCGGCATCCTGGCCGAGCAGCGCGCCGGCGATTTCCAGCGCGTCCACGCCGAGGGCGCGGGCCGCGTCGCCCGTCTGTCGGCGGCCACCGGAGTGCGCCGGCTGGTGCATATCTCGGCCATCGGCGCCGATCCGGGCGCCGCCAGCCGCTATGCCGCCAGCAAAGGCGCCGGCGAGAAGGCGGTATTGGCGGCATTCCCCACCGCCACCATCCTGCGCCCGTCCATCGTCTTTGGGCCGGATGACAATTTCTTCAACCAGTTCGCTTTCATGGCACGGGTGCTGCCGTTCATGCCGGTCATCGCCGGCGCCACCAAGCTGCAACCGGTCTATGTCGGCGATGTCGCGGACGCGGTGCTCGCCGCGCTGGACCGCGCCGACGCCGCCGGCAAGGTTTTCGAACTCGGCGGACCGCGCGTGCTCTCCATGCGCGAGGTCGCCGCCTACATCCTCCAGGAAACCGGGCGCGAGAAACGGCTGATCGCGATGCCGATGGCATTGCTGCGGCTGAACGCCTTCTTTCTGGAACGCCTGCCGGGCAAGCTGCTGACCCGCGACCAGCTCAAGCTGCTGGAGCACGACAACGTGGTTGCTCCCGGCGCGGCGGGGCTTGCGGCGCTCGGCGTCGTGCCGACCCCTATCGAACTGGAGGTGCCGGCCTATCTGCGCCGGTTCCGCCCCGGCGGCGGGGTGCGCGAGATCTTGGCGTAGATCGCGACCGGCGGGTAATAGGTATTGATCCGGGCCTATTCAGGGGCAAAAAAGCCGGCTGCGGAGAAATTCAGAGGCATTCATCCCTGAACATGGCGCTTTATCCGTCCTAAACGGCCTTTTTGACTCGCCTGCTGCATCGCAGCACGTTATACCCTCGCCGAGCACGCGGGCGGCCCTATGGCGCGACTGTCCGCCGCCTCTGGTTTCCGGCGCGATGGAGGGTGGTGATGCCCGAGCACATGCTGAAATTCGTCAACCTGCCGCAGCACACGCCGGAAAAGCGCGGCGCGGCCCAGCGGCGCGCGGACTTCGACGAGATCTACCGCGACTTCGCCGCGCGTGAGGCCGCTGCCCAGGCGAGCCGGTGCAGCCAGTGCGGCGTGCCGTTCTGCGCGGTGCATTGCCCGCTCGGCAACAACATCCCCGACTGGCTGAAGCTCACCGCCGAGGGCCGGCTGGAAGAGGCCTACGAGATCAGCGCCGCGACCAACAACTTCCCCGAGATCTGCGGCCGCATCTGCCCCCAGGACCGCCTGTGCGAGGGCAATTGCGTCATCCAGAAGGACTTCGAGAGCGTCACCATCGGCGCGGTGGAGCGCTACATCACCGATACCGCGTTCGACCAGGGCTGGGTAAAGCCGGTCCGGCCGCGCCGCGAGCTGACGCAGTCCGTCGGCATCATCGGCGCCGGACCGGGCGGCCTCGCCGCGGCGGAGCAGCTGCGCCGGCGCGGCTATCAGGTAACCGTCTATGACCGGCACGACCGCGTCGGCGGCCTGCTGATCTACGGCATTCCCAACTTCAAGCTGGAGAAGGACATCGTGCTGCGCCGCTGGCAGCTGCTGGAAGAAGGCGGCGTGCGCTTCCGGCTGAACTGCGCCGTCGGCACCGACATCGGCATGGCGGAACTGCGCGCCAACCACGACGCGGTGCTGATCGCCACCGGCGTCTACAAGCCGCGCGACATCGGCGGTCCCGGCTCCGGCCTTTCCGGTATCGTTCCGGCACTGGACTACCTGATCGCGTCGAACCGGGAGAATTTGGGCGATCATGTGCCGGACTTCGCTTCCGGCGCGCTCGATGCCGCCGGCAAGGACGTGGTGGTGATCGGCGGCGGCGACACCGCGATGGACTGCGTGCGTACCGCGGTGCGCCAGGGTGCGCGCTCGGTGAAATGCCTCTATCGCCGCGACAAGACGAACATGCCGGGCTCGATGCGCGAGGTGAAGAACGCCGAGGAAGAAGGCGTGGAGTTCGTCTGGCTCTCCGCCCCCGAGGCGTTCCTGGGCGACGATCGGGCGATCGGCGTGCGCGCGGTGCGGATGCATCTCGGCCTGCCCGACGCCTCCGGCCGCCAGTCGGTGGAGCCGATCGCCGACAGCCATTTCACCGTTCCGGCGGAACTGGTGATCAAGGCGCTCGGCTTCGACCCCGAGGACCTGCCGGCGATGTTCGAGACGCCGGAGCTGAACCTGACGCGCTGGGGCACGCTGGCGATCGACCGGCGCAGCTGCATGACCAGCCTGCCGGGCGTCTTCGCCGCCGGGGACATCGTGCGCGGCGCCAGCCTCGTGGTCTGGGCGATCCGCGACGGGCGCGAGGCCGCGGCACGGATGCACGGTTATATGCAGCAGACCCAGATTCAGCCGGTAGACGCGGTGGCAGCGGAATGACGCGCCCTCACCCGCCGGCACAAACTATCGAGACAGGAGCGTAGCCATGCCCGATCGCACCGAGTCCGCGGCCGACTTCCTCGCCGCCTGGGACGCCAACGCGGCGGCGCTCTGCCACACCTACGATCCGGCGCAGGAGCACGATGCCTGCGGCGTCGGTCTGGTCGCCGCGCTGGATGGGCAGAAGCGGCGCGACGTGGTGCAGGCCGGCATCGACGCGCTGAAGGCGGTGTGGCATCGCGGCGCGGTCGATGCGGACGGCAAGACCGGCGACGGCGCCGGCATCCATGTGGAAATCCCCCGCGACTTCTTTGCCGCGGCGGTGGAGCGCGGCGGCGACCGGGTGCGCCCGGGTCCGATCGCGGTCGGCCAGGTGTTCCTGCCGAAGACCGACCTCGGCGCGCAGGAGCGCTGCCGGCAGATCGTGGAAACCGAGATCCTGAATTTCGGCTACGCCATCTATGGCTGGCGGCAGGTGCCGATCAATGTCGAGTGCATCGGCGAGAAAGCCAACGCCACGCGCCCCGAGATCGAGCAGATCATGATCTGGAACGCCAAGGACTCCACCGAGGCGGAGTTCGAGCGCGACCTGTATGTGATCCGCCGGCGGATCGAGAAGCAGGCGATCGCGGCGCAGATCGCGGAGCTGTATTTCTGTTCGCTGTCCTCGCGCTCGATCATCTACAAGGGCATGTTCCTGGCCGAGAGCCTGACGGATTTCTATCCCGACCTGCTCGACCCGCGCTTCGTGTCGCGCTTCGCGATCTATCATCAGCGCTACTCGACCAACACCTTCCCCACCTGGCGGCTGGCGCAGCCGTTCCGCATGCTGGCGCATAACGGCGAGATCAACACCGTCACCGGCAACATCAACTGGATGAAGAGCCACGAAACGCGGCTCGCCGATCTGGATCTCGGCCCCTACATCGACGACATCAAGCCGGTGGTGCAGGCCGGCGGTTCCGACACCGCCACGCTCGACAATGTGTTCGAGCTGCTGGTCCGCGCCGGCCGCGACGCGCCGATGGCCAAGGCGCTGATGATCCCGGCCAGCATCGGCCAGGACGCGGCGATGCCGAAGGCGCATCGCGACATGTTCCATTACTGCAACGCGGTCATGGAGCCCTGGGACGGTCCCGCCGCACTCGCCGCCACCGACGGGCGCTGGGTGATCGCCGGGCTCGACCGCAACGGCCTGCGCCCGCTGCGCTACACCATCACCCGCGACAAGCTGCTGATCGTCGGCTCCGAGACCGGCATGGTGAAGCTCGACGAGACCGACATCGTCGAAAAGGGCCGGGTCGGCCCGGGCCAGACGATCGGCGTCGATCTGGAAGAGGCACGCTTCTACCGCGACGGCGAGCTGAAGGACGCGCTCGCCGCCCGCCAGCCGTTCGGCGAATGGGCCGAGCGCATCGCCGAGATCGACCGCATCGTGAAGACCGACGCGCCCGAGCCGGTGCTGTTCGAGGGCGAGGAACTGCGCCGCCGCCAGCTATCGGTCGGGTTCACGCTGGAAGAGCTGGAGATGATCCTGCACCCGATGGTGGAGGACGCGCAGGAAGCCATCGGCTCGATGGGCGACGACACCCCGATCGCGGTGCTGTCGGAACGTTATCGCGGCCTGCATCACTATTTCCGCCAGACCTTCAGCCAGGTAACCAACCCGCCGATCGACAGTCTGCGCGAGACACGGGTGATGACGCTGCGCACCCGGCTCGGCAATCTCGGCAACGTGCTGGACGAGGATTCCAGCCAGTGCGACCTGTTGCAGCTGGATAGCCCGGTGCTGTCGAACGCCGAGTTCCTGGCGATGAGCGCGTTCATGGGCACCTCGGCCTGCATCGTCGACTGCACCTTCCCCGCCGCCGAGGGCGAGGCCGGCCTGCGCGACGCGCTCGCCCGCATCCGCACGGAGGCGGAAGAGGGCGTGCGCGCCGGCTGCACCCATGTGATCCTGACCGACGAGCTCGACGGTCCCGACCGCGCGCCGATTCCGATGATCCTGGCCGCCGGCGGCGTGCATACCTATCTGGTGCGCCAGAGCCTGCGCACCTTCACCAGCCTGAACGTCCGCTCCGCCGAATGCCTGGACGTGCATTACTTCGCGGTGCTGATCGGCGTCGGCGCCACCACGGTGAACGCCTATCTGGCGCAGGAATCGATCGCCGATCGCCATCGCCGCGGCCTGTTCGGCACGCTGTCGCTGAAAGAGGCGGTGCAGCGCTACAAGAAGGCGGTCGACAAGGGCCTGCTCAAGGTCATGTCGAAGATGGGCATCTCGGTCATCTCGTCCTATCGCGGCGGCTATAATTTCGAGGCCATCGGACTGTCGCGCGCGCTGGTGGGCGAGTTCTTCCCCGGCATGCAGTCGCGCATCTCCGGCATCGGCCTGTCCGGCATCGCGCGCAAGGCGCTCGACCTGCACGCCACCGCCTGGAACGAGGACGTGGGCACGCTGCCGGTCGGCGGATTTTACAAGCTGCGCCGCAACGGCGCGGAGACGCACGCCTTCGATCCGACGCTGATCCACACGCTGCAAACGGCGGTGCAGACCGACAGCTACAGCGTCTATCGCCGCTACGCCGACGCGGTGCGCCGCCTGCCGGCGGTGGCGCTGCGCGACCTGCTCGATTTCCGTCTCGATATCTGCAAGCCGATCGAGGTCGACGAGGTCGAGAGCATCACCGAAATCCGCAAGCGCCTGGTCGCCCCCGGCATCTCGCTCGGCGCCCTGTCGCCGGAGGCGCACGAGACGCTGTCGATCGCGATGAACCGGATCGGCGCGCGCTCCGACAGCGGCGAGGGCGGCGAGGACCCCGAACGCGCCAGGCCGCGCGCGAACGGCGACAACGCGTCGTCCGCCATCAAGCAGATCGCTTCCGGCCGGTTCGGCGTCACCGCCGAGTATCTGAACAATTGCCGGGAGATCGAGATCAAGATCGCCCAGGGCGCCAAGCCCGGCGAGGGCGGGCAGCTACCCGGCTTCAAGGTCACCGGCCTGATCGCCAAGCTGCGCCACTCCACGCCGGGCGTGATGCTGATCAGCCCGCCGCCGCATCACGACATCTATTCGATCGAGGATCTGGCGCAGCTCATCTACGACCTGAAGCAGATCAACCCCGATGCCAGCGTCTGCGTGAAACTGGTCTCGCGCAGCGGCATCGGCACCATCGCCGCCGGCGTCGCCAAGGCCAAGGCCGACGCGATCCTGGTGTCCGGCCATTCCGGCGGCACCGGTGCCAGCCCGCAAAGCTCGGTGAAATATGCCGGCCTGCCGTGGGAGATGGGACTGGCGGAAACCCATCAGGTGCTGATGCTCAACCGCCTGCGCCACCGCGTGCGGCTGCGCACCGACGGCGGGTTGAAGACCGGGCGCGACGTGGTGATCGCGGCGATGCTGGGCGCGGAGGAATTCGGCATCGGCACCGCCAGCCTGATCGCCATGGGCTGCATCATGGTGCGCCAGTGTCACTCCAACACCTGCCCGGTGGGCGTCTGCACCCAGGACGAGACGCTGCGCAGCAAGTTCGACGGCACGGCGGAGAAGGTGATCAACCTGTTCTCGTTCATCGCCGAGGACGTGCGCAACATCCTGGCCCAGCTCGGCTTCCGCCGGTTGCAGGACGTGATCGGACGCACCGACCTGCTGCATCAGGTCAGCCGCGGTTCGGAATATCTGGACGACCTCGACCTCAACCCGCTGCTGGTCCAGGCCGATCCCGGCCCCTTCGCGCGCTACTGCACGCTGGAGAGCCGCAACGAGGTGCCGGAGACGCTGGACGCGCAGATGATCGCCGACGCCGCTTCCCTGTTCGAGCGTGGCGAGAAGATGCAGCTGCAATACGCCATCCGGAACACGCATCGCGCCATCGGCACCAAGATATCCTCGCGCATCGTGCGCAAGTTCGGGATGAGCGTGTTGCAGCCAGGCCACCTCACGGTGCGGCTGCGCGGCTCGGCGGGGCAGTCGCTCGGCGCCTTCGCGGTGCAGGGCCTGAAGCTGGAGGTGATCGGCGACGCCAACGACTATGTCGGCAAGGGCCTGTCGGGGGCGAGCATCGTCGTGCGCCCGTCCCCGTCCTCGCCGTTGCAGAGCGAGGCGAACACGATCATCGGCAACACGGTGCTCTACGGCGCGACCGCCGGACGCCTGTTCGCCGCCGGCCAGGCCGGGGAGCGTTTCGCGGTGCGCAATTCCGGCGCCGAGGCGGTGATCGAGGGCTGCGGCTCCAACGCCTGCGAATACATGACCGGCGGGACGGTGGTGATCCTGGGCGCGGTCGGCGACAATTTCGGCGCCGGCTTCACCGGCGGCATGGCCTTCGTCTACGACCCCGACGATCATTTCAGGATACGCGTCAATCCCGACACGCTGTCCTGGCAGCGCATCGCGCATCCCCACTGGGAGACCGTGCTGCGCGACCTGATCGCCGAGCATGTCGCGGAAACCCACAGCCGCTACGCGCGGGCGCTGCTGCATGACTGGGAGCGTACGCTGCCGCATATCTGGCAGGTGGTGCCGAAGGACTTCGTGAAGTTCCTGCCGGTGCCGCTGATTGCGGAGGAAATGGCGGCGCAGCGGGCCTGATCGCGTGTCTGCGGGTTGGCGCGGCGCGGTGGCGGTGTCATAACGCGGGGGATGCGCTATCTTTACCACCTCCCGCTGTCCGTGTTCTCACGCAAGGTCCGCCTCGTGCTGGCCGAAAAGTGCGTGCCGTTCGAGCTGAAGGTCGAGAAGACCTGGGAACGCCGGCCCGAGTATCTCGACCTCAATCCCGCCGGCACGGTGCCGACGCTGATCGAGGAGAACGGCTTCGCCATTCCGGACTCGCAAGTGATTTGCGAATATCTGGAGGAAGCCTATCCCGACATCCCGCTGCTGGGCCGTTCGCTCGCCGAGCGGGTGGAGGTGCGCCGTCTGGTCGCCTGGTTCGACGGCAAGTTCAACGCCGAGGTGACGCGCAATCTGATCGGCGAGAAGGTGATGAAGCGCCTCGCCGGCCGGGGCCAGCCGGACGCGGTGGCGCTACGCACCGGCTACGCGGCGCTGCGCCATCATCTGCACTATATCGGCTGGCTCGCCGAGACCCGCAAATGGCTGGCCGGCAGCACCATCTCGCTGGCCGACTTCGCCGCCGCCGCGCACCTGTCCTCGCTCGATTTCGTCGGCGATGTCGATTGGACGATCTCCCCGGCGGCGCGGGAGTGGTACGCGCGCATGAAGTCCCGCCCGAGCTTCCGCGCCATCCTGGCCGATCGTGTGCCGGGCGCGATCGCGGCACCGCACTACGCCGATCTGGATTTCTGACGCATCGGCGTCTGGCGCCTGGCCTCTGGCGCCTAATGCAAATCCGGTCCGGCCTCCAGCAATGCCAGGTCCTGCTGCGCCAGATCGGCGGTGGCGCTGTCGGGGGCCAGCGCGATCGCGTGCTCCCAGTCCGCCCGCGCGCCGTTCCGGTCGTTCATGCGCTGGCGCAGGATGCCCCGTTCCAGCAGCGCCTCGGGAAATTCCGGGTTGAGCGCCAGCGCGCGATCGATGTCGGCATTCGCCTGCTCCAGCTGGTCCGCCTGCCGCCATGCGGTGGCGCGCAGCACCAGCGCGTCGATCCGCCTGGGATCCAGCGCGATCGCCTGCGTCAGGTCGGCGATCGCGTCCCTGGCGCGGTTCATCGCGGCGGCGGCGATGGAGCGGTCGATCAGCAGGTCCGGGTCGTCCGGCGACAGCGCCAGCGCCTGGGTCGCCGCCGCGTAGGCACGATCCGGCGTGTCGGCCATCAGCCAGACCTGCACCGCCTGGCCGAACACCGATGCCCGGGCCAGCACCGGCGCGTGCGAGGTGGCGGCGAGGCGCTCCAGCAGCTGCGCCCCGGTCTCGGTCTCGCCCAGCGCGATCTCGGCCAGCGCCCGGCAGTGCTGGGCGCCGTCGCCGCCACCGGCAGCCGTCCAGTTGTCGGCAAAGGCGCTGGCGCCCGCCGGATCGGCGCCGATCATGTCCAGACAGCGCTCGTAATCCGCGCCGCTGGCGATGCGCGGCGGCACCGGCGGTACCGGCAAGGCGGAATCGGATAGCGGGGCCGCCGCGATGTCCCGCACCGGGTCCGTTCCGAGGAGCCACCAGGCTCCCGAGGCGACGACGACGGCGAGCAGCACCGCCCCGCCGATGACCGTGACGCGACTATTCATCGCCACAGTCTAGTCTTGCCAGCCCAACCACGGCAAACCTGTACAATGAAAAAAATTCCGCCCGGCTTGCTGGTCTGCGGCCTCGGCTATGTCGGCAGCGCGGTCGCGCGCGCGGCGGTCGCGGCTGGCTTCGGTGTCCTCGCCATCAGCCGCGATCCGGCCGCTCGCGCGGCGCCCGAGGGCGTGGAAACGATCCGGTTCGCCGACGCCGGCCCGGCGATCGCCTCGGCGACGCATCTGCTGGCCACGGCGCCGCCGGACACCGATGGCGATCCGCTGCTGGCGCGGCACGCGGGGGCGATCGGCGCGGCG
>PKWQ01000292.1 GCA_003133265.1 Acetobacteraceae bacterium | reverse complement strand
GATGCGACTGCCATGGAATTCCCGCTTCAGGCGGCGGTCGAAATCCACCCGGAGGGACCCGTCATCCGCTTCACCTGCTGGGTGTTCCATCCGCGTGCGTCCAATCCGACCATAACATGCTGATACTCATGACAGATTCAGCCAGAACGTATAAGGAAATCCACGGTCATCTAGGAAATGCGGGACTAATGGCGGCGGTGCAGAATACCGACCGACGATGGCGCTACGGGAGGATCGGAAATTACCTACCGGCCGCCGCGCGGCCTTTTTCAAGACATCATGATGTGGGCTACGGCCACGGTCAGCGAAGCAGCATAATCGGTTGCAGAGGATTGCTCCTCCGGCGTCCGAGGTGGGAGCCGTATGCGCTAATCGCGCACGTACGGTTCTGTGCGGGGGCGCCCGGTAATGGGCGTCCCTTGTACGCGATCGCTACACACCTCCCTTAAGTGGTGTTATCAACACCTCCACTTTGGCGCGTCGATGCCGTCGGGGGGCGTCCACCCCATCAGTAGGCCGTCCGATTCTGACGCACGGTCCAAAGACGGGGCCGGCAGACATCACAGGCGTGAGGCATCCAATGGCGATCTGCGAAGCGGACCCGTGGCGATTGCAGTATTTCGATGGGATCCCCTGTCCGGACGGGGTGGACATTCCGACCGAGGATGCGGATGCATGGTGCTGGTTCCCAGCGCATCGCTGGGTCTACGACAAGCTGGCGATCGCGCAGTCCCAGGGAATTGCCGCCGCGCCGCACGGCGTCATGCCGCCTGCATTCCCGGTGTTCTCCAAGCCGATCGTCAATCTGCGCGGGATGGGTGTCGGCAGCCGGGTGATTGCTTCGGTGGAGGACTACCATTCCGTGCTGACGCCCGGGCATTTCTGGATGGAACTCCTGCAAGGCGAGCATGTGAGCAGCGATGTCGCGGTGGAGAACGGCCGGCCGGTGTGGTGGCGCCACGCGACCGGGATTCCACGGCCGGGGGGAACATTCGACCGGTGGGTGGTGCATGCCGACACGAGGCCGACACTGGAGGCCGCCTGCGCCGCCTGGATAGGCACGCATCTGTCCGACTATACCGGCATGCTGAACCTGGAGACAATCGGCGGACGGATCATCGAGGTTCATCTCCGGTTCGCCGATCAATGGCCGGACCTGTATGGGGCGGGTTGGGTTGAAGCACTGATCCGTCTGTATGCCGACCGCCGTTGGACATTCACTGACGGAACGCGCCGGACAGGCTACAGCGTGGTGCTGTTCGCCCCATTCGGACCACGCTACCGCCATCCGCCGGCAACGCTGGTCGCCGGGTTGACGGCGCAACCGGGCATATCGAGCATCCAGATCACCTTTCACGAGAGCCGCGATCCGGATCTGCACGCCATGCCGCCGGGCGGCTTCCGGTTGGCGATCGTCAATTGTCATGACCTCGGCGCGGGCCGCGCGGTTCGGGAAACGTTGCGCCAGGCGTTGCTGCCGGCCGGCGATTCCGGCAGTCTCGACGCCGGCGCGACCCTGATGGAGGATGCCACCGCTGGCGACTCACGGGACCGGGCCGCGCCGTCGGGCGTTCGGCGCCAAGGGGGGACGCATATGAACCATGTCGGCACATCGGCAGATCCGACATCCGGCTTGGTTGATGTTGGGCGCTACGCCGAGCTGCGTGCGTGTACTGAACGGCTGGTGGCGAATCTGACGCCAGAAGATCAATGCGTGCAGTCAATGCCGGACGCCAGCCCGGCCAAGTGGCATCGCGCCCATACGACCTGGTTCTTCGAACAGTTCGTGCTGTGCCCGTTCCTGCCCGGCTATCAGGTGTTCGACGCCGACTTCGGCTACCTGTTCAATTCGTATTACGATGCGGTCGGGCCGCGGCATCCACGGCCGATGCGGGGGTTGCTGACCCGTCCGACAGCGGCGCGGATCGGTGCGTATCGTGCCCATGTGGATGCCACCATGTCGCACCTGTTGGCGGCCCCGCCAGACGGCATCGCCGGGATCGTCGAACTTGGCCTGCAACATGAACAGCAGCACCAGGAACTACTAGTCACGGACATGCTGCACGCCTTCGCCCAGAACCCGCTCGCCCCGGCCATGTTGCCCGGCTGGCGCGAAGCCGAAGGCGCGCGCGGCCCGACACGCTTCATCGCCTACCAAGGCGGACTGGTCGAGATCGGCCACGCCGGACACGGCTTTCATTTCGACAACGAGGCGCCGCGCCATTGCATATTCCTGCAACCCTATCGGCTGGCGTCCCGCCTGGTCCGCAATGGGGAATGGCTGGAATTCATCGCGGATGCGGGTTACCGCACGCCAACCTTGTGGATGTCCGACGGCTGGGCCAGGGCGCAGGCGGAGCAATGGACCGCTCCCCTGCATTGGCGCGACATCGGCGGCGAATGGCGGCAGATGGGCCCGGCCGGATTGATGCCGCTCGATCCCGACGCGCCGGTGCGTCACGTCAGTTGGTACGAGGCCGACGCCTACGCGCGCTGGACGGGGGGACGGCTGCCAACAGAAGCCGAGTGGGAGGCGGCCAGCGCCAGCCCCAACATGCGGGAGATGGCCGGTCACGTCTGGCAGTGGACGGCAAGCGCTTATAGTGCCTATCCGGGATTTCAGCCGCCGCCAGGCGCGGTCGGAGAGTACAACGGCAAGTTCATGATCAACCAGATGGTGCTGCGCGGCGGCTCGGCCGCAACGTCTCCCGGGCACACGCGTCCGACTTATCGGAATTTCTTTCACCCGGATCGGCGCTGGCAGTTCTCCGGGCTTCGCCTGGCGCAACACGCCTAGGAAAGGACCAGAGCATGGCCGATGCCACGACGACGCCTCCGGTAGACCAGACCGTGCTCGCGGAAGCGTTGGCTGGCCTGTCGCAGGCGTGCAAGACCCTTCCCCCGAAACTCTTCTATGACGAGGAAGGCTGCCGGCTGTTCCGCCGCATTACCGAATTGTCGGAATACTACCTGACCCGCACGGAGCGGGGATTGCTCGAAACGGCGGCCCCCAGCGTCGCCGCCGCGATGCTCCCGGGCGCGCTGCTAGTGGAGTATGGCGCCAGCGATGAAGACAAAGCCGAGTTTCTGCTGCGCGAACGGCATGCTTCAGGTATCGCGGTGTTTGCCGCATACATGCCGATCGATGTGGCGACCGAGGGGCTGGAACAGGCCCGCGCGCGGCTGAACCGTTCGTATCCGAACCTGCGTGTGCATACCATGACGGCGGATTTTCTGCGTCCGGTCGCGCTGCCGCCCACCTTCGCCGGTATGCCTCGGCTGGGATTTTTCCCAGGGTCCACGATCGGGAATCTTGAGCCGTCCGACGCACGGCGCTTTCTGGCGCAGGTTCGTGACACCCTGGGGGATAGCGCCCTGTTCCTGGTCGGGGTCGATTTGCGCAAGGATCCGGCAGTTCTGATCCCGGCCTACAACGACGCTGCCGGGGTAACGGCGGCATTCAACCGCAACATGCTGGTCCGGCTCAATAGAGAGGCCGGTGCCGACTTCGATGTCGACGCGTTCAGCCACAACGCGATCTGGAACGAGACGAAAGGCCGCATGGAAATGCACCTGGTCAGCCAGCGCGATCAGGTCGCGCGCATCGCCGGCAAGAGCATCCGGTTCACCAGGAACGAAACCATCCATACGGAGAACAGCTACAAATACACGCTGAAGGATTTCGCCGCACTCGCCAGTCTCGCGGGTTGGCGTGCCTGCCATGTCTGGACGGATGCAAGATGCCTGTTCTCCGTTCACCTGCTGGCCTCCGACTAGAGCGTGATAGCTTTAGATTGGCGCATATCCTGAATTGACGAGGTAGTTCGCGCATTCTTGCGGGGAGAACACATCGATCAGGCTTCCGATGCTTCTCCAGGTTTCGCCGACTGATCTGGCATCGACTTTCCGGAGCAAGGTCTTGAGCTTGGCGAACACCTGCTCCAGTTCTTGCAGAACAATCGGGTCACCCGTGTTTATCGGGCGCATGTTTT
>PKWQ01000122.1 GCA_003133265.1 Acetobacteraceae bacterium | reverse complement strand
TGTCAGCATTGAACAGCCCTGCCCCTTTACCGAACCCAATTACATTGGTCGTGAGGGTATGGGGTCTCTTATACCAAACCCCCGCGCGGCAGGCGTGAATCATGTCTCTAATGGTGGTGGGGAGCCAGTCCTCGACCAAGATCGCTCCCAACTCAGCAGCGCCACCTCAGCGCCTGTGTGCGTGTGAATCGGCGGGGTTCCGACGCCGACCGACGCAATAACCGATTGAATTTTCTGAATTTGACTGGGTCCGTCACTGGCGCTTATTCACACTCTGGGACCAGAGTCAGTACCCGGCGGCGCGGTCCACCACTTCCTTCATCGGTTGTCCGTCCAGGAACCGGCCCAGATTCTCCACGAACAGACGCGCGACGACCCTGTCGCGTTGCGGATGCCCGCCGCCGATATGAGGGAGCACGACGATCCCCTCGGTTCCCCAGAACGGGTGCTCCGCTGGCAGCGGCTCCTGACGGAACACGTCGAGCACCGCGCCGGCGATGCGCTTGGACCGTACCGCTTCGATCAGGTCGGCATCGGCGATCAGGTGGCCACGGCCGAAATTCAACAGCCACGCGGTGGGCTTCATCTGTCCAAGGCGTTCGGTGTTGATGAAATTGTCGGTCGCCGGGGTCGCGGGCAGCAGCAGCAGCACGAAGTCGGACTGCGCCAGAACCTCGTTGGTCCGCTCGGGCGGCAGCACTTCGGCCAGACCGGGTAAGGCGGCACCGTCTCGCTTGGTGCCGATCACCCGCATCCGCAGCGCCGTGGCGAGGCGCGCGACCTCCTGCCCGACGGCGCCCAGGCCGAGGATACCGAGCGTCTTGCCGTTCAACGGCGTTGCGACGCGACGCGTCCATTTGTGGTGCTTCTGATCTTCCACCGCGGCGGCATAAGGCTTGGTCAGGTGGAACAGGGCGCCGAGAATATTCTCCGGCATCGACTCACGGTGGGTGCCACGGGCGCAGGTGAGCGTCAGCTGCGGCGGCAGGTCCGGCAGCGC
Source organism: Acetobacteraceae bacterium (assembly GCA_003133265.1). Taxonomy (GTDB): domain Bacteria; phylum Pseudomonadota; class Alphaproteobacteria; order Acetobacterales; family Acetobacteraceae; genus PALSA-911. The sequence continues at coordinate 12,943 of PKWQ01000122.1, read as the reverse complement.
CAGCCAGCCCTCGACCCCCGCGGTCAGCGCCTGCACCCAGCGCAGCTTCGGCATCTGCGGCAGCAGGCCGGGCGGAGCACCCCAGCCGAGCATGGCCTCGGTATCGGCGCACTGTGCCGGCGTGGGCGCGTCCTTGCGGGCCAGAACCGCGACCGTCACACGTTCGGCGAGACCGGCGGCGGCGATCGCGTCGATGTAGGGGCCAGGGGTATCGGTCCAGAGCAGCACGCGGGGCGAATTCGACATGCGAATGATCCTAATGGGCCGGCGGTCAGAGTAAATTGGCTGGGGCACGATGGCTACCCGGGCCCCCGGACCAGAAAAGGGGGCAAGGCCTGTGGATCGGCATCGGGACCCCACGCCGAAGCACAGTTTTGGACTCCGTCCGACGCTGTGCCAAGCTCGCGAAAAAGGAGGACCGAACCATGTCAGACAAGGTCGCGACATTCGACTTTCTTGCCGGCGTTCGCGTTGTGGACTTCACCCAGTTCGAAGCCGGACCGTCCTGCACCGAGGCTCTCGCCTGGCTCGGGGCCGAGGTCGTGAAGATCGAAAACCCCGGCATCGGCGATCCCGGCCGCCGCCTGCGCAAGGGGCACCCGGACGACGATCCTTACTATTTCCAGATGTTCAACGCGAACAAGAAGTCGCTGACGGTGAACCTAAAATCTCCGCGCGGCCTCCAACTCGTCAAGGCCCTGCTGAAGCACGCCGATATCTGTGTTGAGAATATGGCCCCCGGCACGATCGAACGCCTTGGCCTCGGCTACGACGACGTGAAGGCGATAAACCCGTCGATCATCTACTGCCAAGTGAAAGGCTTTGGCGAGGGCAGCCCGTACGAGAAGAATCTCGCCTTCGACATGATCGCCCAGGCCACCGGCGGAACGATCAGCGTCACCGGCGAACACGGTCGCCAACCCGTCAAGCCCGGCATTTCGCTGGGCGACACCGGCACCGGAATGACCATGGCCGTTACGATCCTTGGCGCCTTACGAAAGCGGGAGAAGACCGGACAGGGCGCGCGCCTCCAGGTCGCCATGCAGGACGCGATGCTGCATTACATGCGCACGAATTTTTCAACGCAAGCGAAGTTCGGGAAAGCGGTCGAGCGCGACGGCACCCGCTCCGGCGGCGGCACCAACGGGCCGTCCGGCCTCTATCCCTGCGCCCCCGGCGGCCTGAACGACTACGTCTGGATCATGACCAGCCGCGGCAACCCCGAACACTGGACGCGCCTGTGCAAGGTGATGGGACGCGAGGACCTGATTGATGACCCCCGCTTCTCCACCCCGGCGGCCCGGGTGAAGAACGACGCCGAACTCGACCCCATCATCCGGGAATGGACGATGCGGCACACCAAGCATGAGGCCATGGCCCTCGTCGGCGGCGCCGGAATTCCGGCCGGCGCAGTGCTGGACACGATGGAGTTGCAGACCGACGAAAGCTTCGTCGCCCGTGGCGTGATGCAGGAGATGCACCACCCCAGCTACAAACCCCTGCGCATGCCCGCCTGGCCGGTCCGCATCAACGGCAAGATGCCGAAGATCGAGGCCTCCCCGGTTCTCGGCCAGCACACGGCAGACGTCCTCACCGGGTGGCTCGGCATGAACGCGACGGAGGTAGAGGCACTCAAAGGCGAAGGTGTGGTAGGTTGACGCTTTCCCCCGCAATTGGAGAACCCAGACCATGGCAGACGCCAAACTGGCACCCAACCTTCCGCAATGGATGATCGACCATTCGAACCGCTATCTGTCCAGTGGAGGAACGGATGGCCACATGTACAAGGCCAACCCGCCGGGCTACGGGGAAATGACGGTGCCGTCGCTGATGCTGACGACCACCGGCCGGAAGTCAGGCGAGAAGTATATGTTCCCGCTGTTCTACGGCGCATACGGCAAGAGCATCATCATCGTCGCCTCGAAAGGCGGGGCGCCGCAGCACCCTGGCTGGTATCGTAACATTCTCGCCGACCCCAACGTCGAAGTTCAGGTCGGCACAAAAACGTTCAAGGCCCGCGCTCGGACTGCATCCGGCGATGAGCGTACCAAGCTATGGCAGGAGGCGCTGAAGTTCTGGCCGCCATACGCGGACTACCAAAAGAAGACCGACCGGGAGATTCCCGTGGTTGTTCTGGATTCGGTCTGACTTATACCACAATGATCCCCTGCCACCCGACGGAGGATCAAGCGTCGCGTCAGCCCTGCACGGCCCCGAATTTGCAGGACGCTGGTCTGGAGGTTGAAGACGGCTAATACCAACCGCCCTAACCGCTGACCGATGCCCATTCGCATAAGCCGATTGATCGGATGCGGGTCAATTGTCGTCTCCTTACGCATCCTCACAGGATTTTCTGCGCACGCAGTGCCTTGATCTCGGCCGGCGACAGTCCGAGCGAGCCGAACACTTCGTCGTTGTGCTCGCCGAGCCGGGGACTCGGCCGACGAATGCTGCATTCCGCCTCGGTGAAGCGCAACGGGAAGCCGAGCATGCGAACCGGTGGCATGCCGGGATGCGGCACGTCGATCGCCATGTCCGCGAACTGCGGATCGTTGAACACGTCTTGCACGGAATAGACAGGACCGCACGGCACGCCGGCCTTGTTCAATTTCTCGATCCAGTATTCGTTGCCATGATGCGACAGGCGCTCCGTTATCTGGGCATTGAGCTCGGCACGCCGGGCGACGCGCTGTTGGCCGGTCTTGTAATTCGGGTCGTCGAGAAGTAGCGCCAAATCCAGCGCCTGCATCAGCCTGATGAAAAACGCATCGGTGGGGGGCGCGATGGCAATGGCACCATCGCGCGTGTTGAACAGACCATAGGGAGAACTGATCGGATGATCGTTGCCGTTACGCGGCAGCACTTCGCCGGTGGCGAAGTAGGTGCTTGCGGCATAGCTCAGCAGAGCGATCATCGCGCCGGTCAGGCTGGTGCACACGACGTCGCCCTTGCCGGTCCGCTCACGCCTGAACAGCGCGGAGACAATTCCCAGTGCCGCGAACAGCCCGGCGACAAGGTCGCTGACCGGCAGCCCCGAGCGAAGGGGAGGACCATCTTTTTCCCCGTTCATGCTCATAAAGCCACTCATCGCCTGGGCGATGAAGTCGAAGGCAGGGCGGTCGCGGTATGGTCCGCTCTCGCCAAAGCCGGAGATGCTCGCGCAAATTAGCTTAGGCTGCAGGCTCCTCAGCCGTTCGCGCCCGAGACCGAGCCGATCGAGGACGCCAGGACGATAGTTGTCGACGACGACGTCCGCGCGCAGCACCAGCTTCTCAAACAGTTCGCGCCCTTTCTCGTCCTTGAGATTCAGCGTGACCGACTTCTTGTTGCGATTGAACGTTGCAAAATAATAGCTGAGCCCGTCGCGCATCGCGCCGCTTTTGCGGACGGAATCGCCGTCGGGCAATGCCTCTATTTTGATGACCTCGGCCCCCATGTCGGCCAGCAGCATCGTGCAGAAGGGGCCGGAAAGCACACGGCTCAAGTCAAGAATGGTAACCCCGGTTAAAGGCATCGTGCAGAGCTCTCCTTAAGTACCGACCAGATAAGGCAGCCACGTTGTCAGGAACGGGAACACTGTGATGAGCGTCAGAACGGTGAGCGACCACAACACAAATGGGAAGATCTGCCAAATGACGCTGACAAGCGAGACTTCGCCAATGGAGCTGACCACAAACAGCAACAGCCCGATCGGAGGGGTCTGCATCCCGATCATGAGGTTGAGAATGACGATGACGGAAAACTGGATCGGGTCGATGCCGAAGTGCGCCTGAACCGGCAGCAACGCCGGGATGCAAATCACCAGGGCGGGCAGCGGCTCCAGGATCTTCCCCGCGATCAGCAAAATCCCGTTCACCGCGAGCAGAACGACCATCGGATGCGACGACAGGCCGATAAGGGCCGTAGAAACATCATTGGCGACCCCGGCCTCGCTCAGAAACCAACTGAACGGCCCGGCGGCGGCGAACAGGAAAAGGATCACGCTGGACGTTCGTCCAGCTATGAAAAGTGCCCGGAAAAGCTCCCGCAGCGTAAGGTCGCGATAGACAAAGACCGTCACCACGATGGCATAGACAACGATCGCAGCCGAAGCCTCCGTGATCGTGACGAGGCCGGACCGCATGCCTCCAAGAATCAGCACGGGCATCATCAGGGCCCAGATTGAGGTCCGGGTGACGGCTGCCCGGACCCGCCAGCTCGATCGCTTCCCGGCGCCATAGTTGTGCCGCCGCGCCATAATGCCGCAGATCACCATGTACCCGATGGCCAGCAGCAACGCCGGCACAAATCCGGCGAGAAAAATCTGAATGACCGAAATATTGGCCATCACGGCGTAGATCAGCATCGGCACCGACGGCGGCAGGATCGGCCCCAGCATTGCGGCCGCGGCAATCACTGCGGCGGCATAGGCTGGCCGGTAGCCCTCCTTCTTCATTGCGGGGATCAGTGCGATGCCGGTCGCCGTCGCGTCCGCGACAGCCGAGCCGGTGACCCCTGCCATAATAAGGTTGGTCAGTACGGCAACCTGCGAGAGGCTGCCACGCAGGTGCCCCACCATCGCGTCCGACCAGGCGACCAGGCGGTTCGTCAATCCGCCGCGATTCATCAGTTCGCCGGCGAGCACGAACATCGGCACGGCAATGAGCGCTGACGAATTGGATGCGTTGAGCGCGCTCAGCGGCAGGATCATGGCGTCGGAGAATGAGTCGGCGTTCATCATCAGTCCGAGAAACGCCGCACCCATCATGGCGAACCCGACGTCGAGGCCTGCGATGATGAAAACCAGAAAGACGGTAATCACGATAACGGTCATATCGGTGGCACCACGTTGTGCGACGGCCTGGCGCCATCCATGGCCTTATGGCTACGGATGGCTTTGATGCCCGCCACGATGCGGAACAGGCACAGCACGCAGATGATGAGGGTGCTGACCTGCATGGCGGCGGCGGCGATCGCCAGCGTGAACGGCGTGCCCGTAATGTGCTGTGTGCCGAGGACGAAATAGACCGGCCACCCCGTTCCGTTGATCACCAGGGCCATCCCCAGGACGATGAAATCGAAGATGACGAGGCGAATCCTGTTCACCGATTCCGGCAGTAGTTTTTCAAACAGCTCGACACGCAGGTTGCGGTCGTCGCGAAACGCTATGGCGAAGCCATAGAACGTAATCCAGACGACACCGACGCTCGCCAATTGCTCGTAGGCATCGAAGGTCGTGTGGAAGAAATACCGGTCCAATGCCCGACCGGTCATCAGCATCAGGACCGCAACCAGGAGCGCCCCGAGATAGATTTTGGATAGCCGATCCAGTATGGCCAACAGACGCTGCAGGATCGTCGATGGAGCCTGTGACTGCGTCCCTGCCATGGCCGTGGTCTCAATAGTGCCAGTGTGGAGGTGCCGCCCCCGCGACGGGCGAATCGAAACAGACCACCTGTGTGCCTTCGAGACTGCCACAGTAGATCGTCCGCAAGCCGGGTCCGCCGAAGGCAATGCTCGCCAGGTTCTTGGTCGTTCTCGCAGCACCCGCCGCATGGCGCTTGTTGGCGTCGCCACCGTCCTGCATGTGCTCGGCCTCGAGCGCGGCGATCTCGGCGGTATCGGAATCCTCGAAAAACAATTCCTCCTTGCCACTCTTTGTATCGACCTTGATCACGCGGTTGCTGACGACACTGACGATCCAGACATTCCCGTCGGCATCGTGCGCCAGCCCGTCGGGGAATGTCCCGGGGCCGAAACTGCATACGACCTCTTTCGCGCCGAGCGAGTTGTCCGCGCGGATGGCGTAGCGGCTGAGGCGGCGCCCATAGGTCTCGTTGACGTAGATGAATTGCCCGTCGGGGCTGACGACGGCCTCGTTGGTATAGCCGATCCCATCGGCGACGATGCGGATACCGCGCTCGTCCTGCAACACGATGAATCCGTCGCCCCAGCCGGGCTTTGCCGCAAGCGTTCGCGGGAAAAGACGGGTGCTGACCGTCACCCAACGGCGCCCGGCCTTATCCACGCCGACGAAGTTGGTCGGCGGTAGCCTGGTCCCGTCGACTTCCATGAGCCAGGGCGTGAACGTGCCGTCTGGCTTGAGAAGCCACACGCCACCGCCGGGTCCGAGATCGGCGATCAGCACTTCCCGGCCGGGCAACATCGCAATCCCGTTCGGGAAAAAACCGTCCGGAGTGCCGCGCGCCGCGACACGTCTGACCGCTCCGTTCTTGGAAAGGATGGCGACGCCTTGCGGGTCGGTCACGAACAGATCACCGGAAGCGGTGGTCAGGACACACTCCGGGCGCTGCAACCCGCTGCCCAGGAAGCGCAGGTCGCCGAGTTTGGTCATCATGGTTTGGTCCATCCGAGAAAGGTTTCTGCGAAAGCGTCAGACCCGACAAGCGGTTAGCCATAGGACAGCTTGCGGATCCGCTCCACCATCCCGGCGGGCCAAAGTTTCCCGTCGAATTTCTTATGGCTGTTCGCGAGCATTTCCCGGAACTTGTCACGATCGGGAACCGAGTAGGTGCAGTGGTTCGCCTTCAGGATCTCCATGGCATCCGCGTTGAGCTTCTTGGTGAGCTCCGTGGTGACCTTGCCAGCTTCCTGCGCCGCGGTGTTGACGGCAGCGCGTTCGTCGGTTGTCAGTTTCTGCCAGACCCGTTCTGACATGAACCAGCCGACCAGCTCGTAGATGTGGTCCGTGGCCGACCAGTATTTCGCGACCTCGTAGAAGTGCGCGGGAACGGAAAGGTCAAACCCGTTATCCTGTCCGTCGACGGTGCCGCGGCTGATCGCAGTGTAGATTTCCAGCATTCCCATCGGGACGACCTGCACGCCGAGCGCCTGGAAAGCCGCCTCGACGACCTCGCTGCTCGGAATGCGCAACCGCAGTCCCTTTGCGTCGGCCGGGGTCATGATGGGGCCACGGCTCGTGTTGAGTGATCGTGGCGAGCGTTGCCCCCAGGCGCCGACAGTACGGATGCCGGTGGCCTTCGCAACCTGCTCGTAGATCCCCTTGAACTCTTCGCCGTTGCAGATCTGCTCCGCGGACGCAACGCTGCTGAAGATATATGGGACATAGTTGATGCTGAGGATCTCGCCGCCTTTGAGANNCTGCTGGCACCGATATAGGCCATGTCGAGCACGCCAAGCTGCAAGCCCGAGGCCAGCTGCGCCATGTCGCCAAGCTGGCCGTCCATGAACACCTGGACTTTCAGCGTGCCGTTGCTAAGCCGCGCCAGTTCATCGCGGAATTTGTTCATGGCGTGGTGCCACGGGCTGTTCGTCATCGCGATTGAAGCGATGCGCAGCGTTCGCCCTTGTGCCCGTGCCGAGCCTCCGATCCCGATGGCGAACGTCGTGCCGCTGGCGATCAGGCCCCGCCGGCCCAGTTTTCCCAATCCTGACGTTTGCCTCATGAACGTTTCCCCCGACATTATCCGGATGACCGGCTCGTCTGATCATTTGGTTGACACGGTAACCGCCTTCAGGGCGTTCTGCAACGATACCCCCGAACGACACCAGCGGCCTCGCAGATTTGTCGGTGATCGCTGGTTTTCCGGTGCGGTCCTGGTGCTACCGCTCTTGCCGACCGCGTATTGGGGCGGTTACCGTCCGTCCAAGATGCTCGGATAGCTGGCATATGGGGAATGTCGGATGAGATCGACCAGTCTCTGGACGAGGAAGCCTTATTGGTGCTGATGCAAAACGTCATTCCGCGCCTGTCGGAAACGCCCGGAAAGCTGCGGACTCCCGCGCCGAATTTGGGCCAGCACACCCGATCCATTCTGGAATCAATCTGCTACGACGTCGCACGCCTGGCCGCCTTAACGGCCGATGGCATTACCAAGGAGGGTTGACGATGCGAGACGATCTGCCGGTATGGCGGTCCCTGATGTTCGTTCCGGTGACGGCTGAGAAATTCGTCCGTACCGGCGCCGACCGTGGGGCCGACGCGATCATCCTGGACCTGGAGGACGCGGTTGCGCCATCGCAGAAGGAATACGCCCGCACCCTGATCGCCGGGGCGATCCCGCAGGTGAACCGCAATGGCGCCGATGTCGTGGTGCGCGTGAACCGGCCATGGCGCCTGCTGGTGCGCGACCTGGAAGCGGCGGTGATCCCCGGTGTGACGGCGATCATGCTGACCAAGGTCGATAGCCCCGAACACGTCCACGCCTGCGCCGACATCGTCGCCGAACTGGAAGCCGAACGCGGCCTGCCCGCGGGGAGGATCAAGTTTATCGCGCTGGTTGAAAACGCGGTCGGTTTCTTCCGCATCGGGCAGATCGCCAGATGCCATCCCCGTATCGTCGGCCTGAGCCTGGGTTCGGAGGATTTCGCCGCCGATGTCGGCATGCAGTCGGAACCCGAGGGTCTTTTCTACCCCAAGCAGCAGACGATCTTCGCCGCCAGGGCCGCCGGCATCATGCCGATGGGCTTTATCGGATCAATTGCCGACTTCCGCGATCAGGAGGCGTTCCGGAAGATCGTCCGCCGGTCTCGGCGGCTGGGCTTCATGTGCGCCAGCGCGGTGCATCCGTTGCAGGTATCCGTGCTGAACGAAGAGTTCTCGCCCGATCCGGCCGAGGTGGAACGTGCCGAGAAAATGATCGCCGCCTATGACGACGCCTATGCCAAGGGGCTGGGCGCGGTGCAGTTCGAGGGTGCGATGATCGACGTACCCGTGGTGGAACGGGCGCGATCCGTGGTGAAACGGGCGGCGGCGTTGCGGGGGCTGTGAAATCGCGCCCAACATTGACCCCACGCAAAGTCTAGCAGCGCATTGATTTTGTTACGAAAGATGGAGATTTCCCGCGTGGAGTTACGCGTCCAACCGTGACCCCACCTCGGTTGCGGATTTGCGCGCGTTATCAATGACATCCTTGAATATTGGGAGGGGGGCACGGTTGGACGCGATTTCACAGGCTGAGCGTTGAGCAGTGCCGCACAGAACACGTCCGGATGGTGGCATTTCATCCAGGAACTGGCATAGGCGATCAATGCGAAGCTGGCGGCGTGGCTCTCCCGAAAGCCGTAGCTGCCAAAACCCTCGATCTGGCTGAAGGTGCGCTCGGCAAAGTCCAGGCTGTAGCCGCGCTCCACCATGCCGCCGATGAGCTTGTCCTTGAAGTACGACACGCCTCCGGTGACCTTGAAGGTCGCCATGGACCGACGCAGCTGGTCGGCCTCCGCCGGCGTGCTCACGCGACGAGACTTCACCCGAGGCTCGGCCGGTGTGCCCGCGCAAGGGTGCACCTTATATTAGGACGTCCCGAACCGGCGGTCCCCCAGATATCCCACGCCGGCATAAGCGAGCATCCAGGGAGATCATGCGCGATGCGGGACTGAGCGGTCGGCGCCATTATGAGTCAAAGGCCATCAAAAGGCTTGGAAACCTAGCATCGTTGGTTACTATCCAGACCCACTCAACAAACTACAAATCTGGGGGTTGGAAGTTTGAGTCTTTCCGGGCGCGCCAGTTCTAGCCTTGCCTACCAACGCCATCCGGCCGCTGGGCTCTCCGCCGGGCGGGCCGGTTTTCGGACCGTCCCACGCTATTCCCACAAACGGCCGCATTCCCTCGCCCCGCCCGCCCTTCGCCCAAGACAGGTGCGCCTGGACCGTCCGCACCACCAGTTTTCAAACCCACCTGGAAAAAATGCAAGCATGAGGGGGTATCGGCCAGTCGGCCGATACCCCCGCGCTTGCCTAAAACCGCATTTTCAACGAGATTCATCCATGCAGCTGGGCAGGTGAGCCGCCCCGCGTCCGCCTTCGCCCTCAGACCTGCCCAAGAAGTGACCGTAACCGATGAGCCCGGCCTCCCTTTCCTCCTTGATCTGGTCCGTCGCCGGTCTGCCTTGCGGAGACTACATGCCCTCGGACTATGGCAAGGTCATCTTGCCCTTCACCGTGCTGCGCCGGCTGGATTGTGTGCTGGCCCCCAGCACATCCGCCGTGCTGTCTGAAAAGGCAGCGAAGGAGGCGATGGGCCTCAACCCGGAGCCCTTCTGGCCCCGCCTCACCGACGGGCCCATCGCCAATACCTCGCCGCTCGACATGACCCAAAGCGACGAAGGAGGCATAGTGAACCGATGAAAGCGCTCCGTGTCCTCGTGGTGGAGGATGATGTCCTGGTTGGCGTGGTGATTGGCAGGATGCTCGAATGGATGGGCCACGAGGTTTGCGCAATCGAGGCCACCAAGGCCGATGCGGTGACCGCCGCCGCTCAATACAGGCCGGACCTGATCATCGTCGATGCGTGGTTGGACGATGGAAGCGGTATCTCAGCCATTGAGGAAATACTCCGCACCGGATTTGTTCCTCACGTGTTCATGAGCGGCAATATTTCAGGGGTTGAGGCGCTTAGGCCGGGCGCGGTTCTGCTTCAGAAGCCTTTTCGTGAAGCTGAACTTACGCGCGCCATTCAACGCGCGCTCGACGCTGCGGCCACCTTTTGAGAGAACAAACCGTTTAATATTCCGTAACTACCCAGGTGGCGGGCGACCGGGCGCTGCCCCTCGGTTCAAGCACCGACCACATCGCCCGGCAGGCCTTCGATCTGCCTGCCCGCGCCGCTTGTCGGCACCGAACATCGCGCCCATCGCGGTCGCTGAGGAGTGTGCGGCACCACAGCGCCGATTGACAGCCCCCAAGGCTATCGCATATGGAGCTCTACAGTCAATCTGCGGCCGGTCCATGGTGGCACGGGCCGGGAAAATATGGCAACATCCTTCGAAATCCAACACTTGGAAGTCGCCTGGAGGCCGGAAAAATCCAAATGCGGTTCCCCTGCGCAGCTAGCCGGGCAGTTACCTTTTTTGCCCGCTGCGTAGCGCAATACCGCTGCATGCTATAGTGATCGTGGTCGTGTCCGCATTTGAAGAACACCCGAACGTCGCGACCCCCCTGCATCCGCCAACCTCAAACATGGCGGCCCATCCCGTTGCTTCCAACCAGAAGACGTATGTGCGTCCGGCGAAAGTAGCGGCGGTCCTTTCCGTCCTGCATGCGATCTGGATGGAGATGTGTTTGATCGCCATAGCCATTGTCGTGGTTTGGGGGAGCATCGGCGCCCACCTCGTGGCGGAGCGCGATGAAGTGGCGAAGGACGCTGCCACGAACAGCGTCAACCTGGCCTACGCCGCGGAGCAAGGCATAGACGGAATGATCGCCGGGATTGACCAGACGCTGCTGTTCATCCGCACAGCCCGCGCCGCCGACCCGCAGCGGTTCGACATCGATAGCTGGATCGCCGACATACGTGCCGCGCCGGAAGCTTTCAAGATCGCAATCATCGATCGGAACGGCATGCTGCAGCCGGGTCTGCACAACTGGGCCACGGCACCGATCGACCTTTCGGATCGCTTGCATTTCCGTTTCCACATGAACAATCAGGCAGACGTGTTGTTCATCAGCGAACCGATACTGCTGCGCGCCACCGGGAAGTGGGCAGTGCAATTCAGCCGCAAGCTCACCGCTGCCGACGGATCCTTCGATGGCACCGTGGTGCTATCACTGGACCCGGACTGGTTCACGCGGCTCTATGGGGCGCTCAACATCGGCCAAGGCGTCCTGACGGTGGTGGGTACCGACGGCATCGTGCGTGCCCGGGCGTCCAGCTCCGACCTGGGAATGGGGCAGAATATCGAGTCTTCGAATCTGATGAAACTGGCCTTGACCGCAGATCATGGAAGCGTCAGGTCGGTCAGTCCGGTGGACGGCCTGGAACGGTTCCTCGGTTTCCGGCGCCTGCCCGATTACCCGCTGATCGTGGCGGTCGGACTGAGTGCCGACGATGTCTTCGCGTCGAATCTGCATGATCGACTGGACTACCTAGCCGCAGGCGCGCTGCTCACGATTGTCATCCTGGTCGTGGGAACTCTGATCATCAACCAAAACCGGCGCCTGCTGCGCTCCCGCCAGGTCCTGTCGGACGCGGTGGAAAACATCGACCAAGGCCTGTTGATGATCGACGAGAAGAACCAGATGCCGCTCATCAACGGTCGGGCGATCGAGCTTCTGTCCATCCCGCCGGAGCTTCTGGCCCGCGCCCCGTCCTTTGATGAGCTGGTCCAGTGGCAGTTGGATACCGACCAGCTGGGCAGGGGAACCGAGATCGAGAGGCGGGTTCGCGCACAGGTCCAGACCCACCGGCTTGAGTTGCAGGGTGCCAACTACGAACGCACCCGGCCGGACGGGCGGGTGGTGGAAGTTCACACCCAGGCGCTCCCAAGCGGCGGCGCGGTGCGAACCTACACCGATATAACCGAACGCAAGCGCGTGGAGGCGGAATTGCAGCAGGCCAAGGCCGCGGCCGAGAGCGCAAGCCAGACCAAGTCTGATTTTCTGGCGAGTATGAGCCATGAGATCCGAACGCCGATGAATGCGATCATGGGCATCGCGGACCTGCTAGCGAAGACCACTCTCTCCACTGAGCAAGATAAATATGTGCAGATCTTTCGCCGCGCCGGCGACAACCTGCTGAATCTGATCGACGACATCCTCGATCTCTCCAAAGTGGAAGCCTCGCAGCTCGATCTGGAACGGATCGGGTTCTCGTTGAACGATCTGCTGGAAAAAGTGACGGAGATGGTGGCGGTCCGGGCCCATCAAAAAGGTCTGACCCTGGTGTGCGAGATCGCGCCGGACGTGCCCACCGACTTGGTCGGCGACCCGACACGGTTGCGGCAGGTGCTGCTCAATTTGCTTGGCAACGCGATCAAATTTACAGAATCTGGCGAAGTGGCCCTGCGAGTCACGCCCGGGTCGGACCCCTTCGTTCCGGGCGCATTGCGGTTCACGATTTCGGACACCGGCATCGGCATTCCCGACGAGAAATTATGCGCGGTGTTTGAGCGATTTACGCAAGCCGACTCATTCACCACTCGCAGTTACGGCGGCTCGGGGTTGGGGCTCACGATTTCGAAGCGCCTAGCAGCCTGTCGGCCTT
>PKWQ01000082.1 GCA_003133265.1 Acetobacteraceae bacterium | reverse complement strand
TGATGCCGACGGCCTTGATGGAAGCGACCAGCTGTTCGTCCATCGCCGGCGGCACCGGCGTGCGACGGGGATTGTTCGGATTGAGTTGGAGAGTACGGGGATCAACACTGCGTAGTTCGGCCATGGCTGGCTCCTTTGGGTTCGGGTTTCATCCTCCCTGTTCTTCGGGAAGACCCCTCCCGCACGGCGCATCCCGGTGCGACGGGGCAAGGGCGCGCGCAGCGCGAGGCCGCAGGCCGGTCCCTTGCGGCGGCGGACGGCGATGCGGCAGCCGTTTCATTTCTCCCGCCTTCCCTCCTGTCCTTTCCATCACCTCCTTGCTCATTCCCTTGAGAACCGCCGGCGCCTGCGCGGCGGTTCAGGCTATGCCCACGAGGATCGGGCAGCCCGCCGCCGCCGGGCTTCTTCCTGCTGCTGTTGCGTGGTGAGGGCACGGGGTCGCCCCATGGTGCTGCCCTCGCGCCTTGGCGCGGCTCCGGCCTTCCGCCGTGCGGGTGCGGATCAGGTCGCGCTCTACGTCCGCGAGGCCGCCCAGAACGGCGATCATCAACCGTCCGGTGCTGGTCGCGGTGTCCGCCCACGGCTCGGCCAGTGACCGGAATTGCCCGCCCGCGTCCACGATCTGCTTGACGATTGCAAAAAGGTCGAAGGTGGAGCGGACGAGGCAGTCGATCCGCGTCACCGTCACTACGTCACCGGCGGCAAGGGATTTCAGCATCCGCAGCAACTCGCGCCGGTCGGCCTGCGCGCCGCTCGCCTTCTCGCGGTAAATCTTGGCGCATCCCTCGGCGCGAAGCTGCGCAAGCTGCGCGTCGAGTGTCTGACCGTAGGTGCTGACGCGGGCATAACCAAGGCGTCGGTTTTGGGGGTGCGATTCGCTCATATCTTACGGGTAGCGTAACCCCTTGAAATCTCGCGTTCAACGGAAATGCCCGGAAGTTTTAAATTTCGCACAGCAGCAGAAGCAAGCGACGTAAGGAATATTTAACCAAGCCGTCTTAGCCAAATATTAATGGTGGGCTGATACAATTTGGGGAAAGTTTTCAATAACCAATTTCAGGAGTATTTCTATGGCTAACTATAAGCAAATGGATCAAATACTTAAAGACTGTGCGCCTCAATCTCTGGGGGAAGTCATTGCAGAAACTGTTGTTACCGGTGCCGTGATGGGTGGGACGTCCGGTTTTGTTGGCGGCGGGCCTGTTGGTGCGGCGGTCGGTGCCGGAATTGGTGCCGTTGCGGGTGTCTTATTGCCGCCGGTGATGATGGCTATGCCCAGCGCCGTCAAAGCGAGAGAGAAAAACAGCGCCGCTTGTGTAGGCCGTGGCGTGAAAAAGCTACTCGGTCCGCCCAGCCCGTGAGCAATGTCCACAACGCGTAGCGCTTGCTGCGGGGCAGCAGTATCCATAGCCAATTTCAGGAGGATTTATATGGCTGACCCAAGAGGAATTAATCCGCCGATAGACGCGGGCATCATGACCCCGGAAGAAAAAAAGCAACTCGTCGATACAGCGTGTCCCGTTGATGGTCCGGGCACGATGGCCAACCGGATGATGGCCGGTGACGGCATTATTGGAGGCGGCGTGGGGCTGGTGGCTGGTGCCGCTGTCGGCGGAGTTGCTGCGCTTCTGGGGGTCAAGGAACAAAGCGAAAACTGCGCTAGGAACAAGTCCAATAGGATCGAGCGGGACGCCAAATTTCTTAAACTACAACATAGGGGGTTTGCCACGGCGAGAGACCATATTTCTGCATCTAACTTTGTTTATCCAATGGCCTCTACTAAAACATTTGGCGACTTAAAAGCGGACGCTGTGAAAGCGGACGCTGCGAAAGCGTGCCCTCCAGAACCGCAGGATCGGACGCTGAGTCAAAATAAGGAAACAATAAATGCCAATGTAAGTAGGGAGTTTCTCTTGTATGCCGGGGCTGGTGCAGCGGCAGGTCTTCTTAGTGAGGGGCCTCCGGGGGCAGTCGCGGGAGCCATTGCTGGGGGCGTCGTTGGCATCGTGATCGGAGAAGTTAAGGGTACGCATCAGATAAACGAAGAACACAAAAAAGTTTCAGCAGGTAAAGCCGCAAGTAAAACTTGCGTCGCAGGGTATATAAAGGGCGCTGGTGGGCCGCCGATGTAATCGGCGCGGCGCAGATCAGCCGCGTGCGCTTCGGCTGCGTTGCGCGCGGCCGTGAGAGCGTCGTCGCGTTGGCGATAGACATAGCTGACGGCGGCGTCCTCCGGCGTGTAATGCAGCAGACTATGGATGACGGCCGGCATATCAGACGCGAGAGTCAGCGCTTCGGGCTTGTTCATAGCACTGACTCCAACCGGAACAGTTCCGCACTGGAGTTATCGATCGAAGCGCCTGGCGGTGACATCCGATCGTCGAGCAGGGTCAGCAGGTCAGCCTCGATGCCGCCCGCACGCCGGCGGAAATCAGCGTGCTCCCACGCCGTCGTACCGCCTTCCTTGGCCCGCTCCCAGGCGGCACGGCGCAGGGCACGCGGATCATGGACGGTGACGTTGAGCGTCACCTTCGCGTCGATGCCGCCCGTCATGGCTTGGATTCCCGCAGCAGGTGCTCTGGCGGGTTCCAGCCGTGCTCAAGCAGGAAGTCGAGCTGCGCGCCGATGCCGTCGTTGTTGGAGTCAGCGGCGAAAGAGGAAGCGATGTCGTGAACGACGTCGTCGAGATCGGTGTCCTCCAGTTCGTCGTCAGGTTTGAGCCTGAGCCGTTCGGTTTCGATCTTCGCCGCCGTTTCCACGAACGTGCTGGTGTAGAACCAGTCCGCGTTACGCCGCGAGATAACCACGGCGCCGCCGCCGAAGGCATCCAGTCGCGGCTTGCTGCAGGTGTTTGCCCACTGAAAGCTGATGACCCGATCGAGATCGAAGCGTCTCAGGAACGCCTGCACCAGGTCGGCGGTGTAATCCACGTCACCCGAATCCTCGGAGCCCACCCAGACCGTGCCTTCCTTGTCATCGTGCACGACCTGTAGGCACGGATCGCCGTCGCGCTTCTCGGCCAGCCCCAAGGCAGCCAACACCATATCCTGCGGCCCTTCGATGTTCTCCCGCGCCTCGCCGTCTTCGGCGTACCCGATCAACTCGGTCGCAAGCGCATGCACCTGCGCGACCCAGTCCCCTTGCTCGGGCGGCACCGGGATGATGAAGCTGAATTTCGTAAAATAGTCGGCCATGGCTGGTTCCTTTGGGTTCGGGTTTCATCCTCCCTGTTCTTCGGGAAGACCCTTCCCGCACGGCGCATCCCGGTCCAACGGTGCAAGGGCGCGCGCAGCGCGAGGCCGCAGGCCGGTCCCTTGCGGCGGCGGACGGCGATGCGGCAGCCATTTCCTGCCTCTCGTCTTTTCTCCGTCGCTCTCTACTTCATCTTGTTCTCCCGTTCTGGCTTGCCCTGACGCCAGACACGGCCAGCGCGTCAGCAGAGTCCGCCGCCTTCCCGATGATGACGCAGCACACGATGGATGATGCAGGGGTGCATGGCTCAGCCTCCGGCCTGTGCCGCTATGGCTGTCGCGTCGGTGTGCGTGATGGTGGCTGCGGCGAGGCTTGCGGCCCGGAGGCGACACCAGTACCCCGGCCGATCGACGGGTTCGAAGATCGGCGTCTTGCGCCTGACGAAGCGCATGCGGAAAGCGGCGGCAGTCGTGCCGTCGCGGAAGGATACCTCGCGTTCCAGCGTCACGATGCTGCCGGGCTGAAGGCTCGCGCGCTTTGTCCGCAGCTCCGCGGCGGCTTTCTTGTGCGCGGCCACGCCGGCGCGCCACTCGGCGGCGTAGCTCGGGTTCGGGATGTCGGCGATCGGCGACAGCAGACGCATGATGCGGTCGGGACAGGCGCATTTGCAGGGTCCCATGCACTCGTCCATATCCTTGTAACCGAAGCCGTTTTTCCTGGTGTTGGAGATCAGAATGACCGCGGCGAGGACGTAGGAGTTGCCAGTTATCTTCTCGGTGATCTTCACGGCCATATAGACAGTGTTAGCGACGCGCGCGGCGGCGAGCACCCGGTATGTGCGGTGTTCGCCGTCGTGATTGTATTGATCGGTGAGGTAGGCGACGGGATCGTCGATCGGATCGTGTTTGTAGAGCCAGCCCATGATGGGTCTCCTTTTGCTGAGCGTGATGCCGCGCGAAAACGCGCGCGCGGTTGCGGCGGACCGCGCGGCGGTTGCGCCTGCCACTTGTCTCCAGGTGACAGGCGCGAATTCTTTGGAAACCGACTGCTCCCCGTCGTGTGACGGCGGATGCGGCAGGGAATTTCAGGCTGCCTTGGGCTGTGCCGGACGGTTTGCGTCGATCACGCCCTCCGTGCCGGCCAGGTCCGCCTCGATCTCGGCAAGCTGGGCGAGCTTGCCGTCCAGTTCGCCCTGCAACGGGAACGCCTCGCCCAGACGCGGCTCGTAGCCGGCCAGCCGCGCTTTCGCGTCGATGACGCGGCGGCGATTCTCTTCGAGTTCGGTGTCCATCCGGTCAAGGGCGTGCTCCAGCCGGGCGATGATTCCGACCGGTGTCGTCTCGCCATCGATGTCGATCGGCTGCGCGAAGTCCGTGCGTTCCAGCGCGAGATGCGGCTCCAACCGCGCGTCACGCCGGTCAGATCGGATGACGCCGCATTGGATGTCGCAGCTCAGGTCGAAGCCGCCGATGCGGCCGACCGTCCAGTGGCGCTCGGTGCGTTCCTTCGCGGCAAGGCGGACCTTGGTCAGCAGCGAAGCGCCCGCCGCCTTGCGCTGCGTCATCGTCCTTCCCTCGATCTCGATGGTGAACATCTCGCCGCGGGTTGGCAGCCGCTGGGTCAGGTCGGTCGTCATCGCCCTGATCCGCGCCTCAGCGTGGGCCTGGTCGCGTGTCGCGTCACGGATCTGCCGCCTTATGGCGTGCTGATCGTCCACATGCGCCGAGCGCTGGCGTTGCAGCCGCGCGATCTCGCTCTCCAGCCCCGCCTTCCGCATCAGCCGGCTGTCGCCCGACGCAATCGCCTTGGCCATCGCGAACTGATTGGCCTGGCTGCCTGCATCCTCCAGACGGCGGATGGCGCGGTCGCCGGATAGTGCGGCCTCGATGAACCGCGCCTTGCGCTCGTTGTTCTGCCACATCGTGGCATCCATCGAGCCGAGCGTGGCATAGGCGTAGATGAAAATCTCGTCGTGCTGGTTGCCCTGCCGCTCAATGCGGCCCTCGCGCTGCTCGATCTGACTCGGCAACCACGGCACGTCGAGATGGTGCATGGCCTTCAGCCGCTGCTGCACGTTGACGCCGGTGCCCATCGTGTCCGACGAGCCGATCAGCACCCGCACGCGCCCGGCCCGAAAGTCGGCGAACAACCGCTGCTTGTCCGCCGAGCGCTTGTAGTCCTGCATGAACGCGATCTGCCCGGCGGGAACCTCGCGGGCGATTAGTTGCTGTTTGATCCAGCGATAGGCGGAGAAGCCGCGGGTCGTCTCGACGTTGATCGTGCCGAGGTCGGAGAAGATCATCTGCCCGGCGCCCGGGATCGGATACTCCGTGCCGTCGGGCCGGCGGTAGCTCTGCCCTGCGGTCTCGGTCCAGATGCGGTGAACGTTGTCGATCAGCTTGTTGAGCTTGTTCGCCGGCTCGTCGTCACTTCCATGCCAGACCAGGCGCATGTCGATCGCGGCATGCCGTCCGTCGGTGATGACGGAAAGCAGGATGTCGTCGCCCTTCTGCACCCGGCCGGTGCGGGCCTCGATCGCCTCGATCCGCCGCGCGAGGTGCTTCTGATAATCCTTGAAGGCGGGGCTCGGCTCGGCCGTGACCAACTGGCGCTCGCCGCCGCGGATGCGCGGCAGCGTGATCTNNGCGTGATCTGGCTGCGCAGGTCGGCCTTCTGCACCACGTCAGCTATCGAGCGGAACATCATCATCAGGTCGGCGACGTTGATGAAGGCGGCGAAGCGGGTCACCGGCTTGTAGGCACCGCTCGGCTGCAACTCCAGCTCGGTGCTGGTGTCGCCAAAAGCCGACGCCCAGGCGTCGAACTCATGCACGCCCCGCTCCCGCAGTGCCTCCGGCGCTTGGAACCGCAGTAGCGTATACATCTCGCCCAAGGTGTTGGTGATCGGCGTCCCGGATGATTGGATCAGCGCGCGGCCGGGCTGCCCGAGACGGCCGGGCCGTTTGCGGTCGAGGTAGCGCGCCTTCACGAACAGGTCCCAGGCCCGCTGCGAGCCGTCCGGATCGACGCCTTTCAGATTGATTTGGTTGGTGGCGAAGCTGAGCTTCCGGAACTCCTGCGCCTCATCGACGATGATCTGGTCGATGCCGATCTCTTCCAGCGTCACCATGTCGTCGCGCCGGTCCTTCAGCGCTTCCAACCTCTCGGCGAGCTTCTCCTTCATCGCCTCGAGGCGCTTGCGAGTGACGCGGTCGCCGTCATCGCTGCGCAGCAAGAGGTCCGCGCAGGAGGCGATCTGCTCCTCGATCAACTCGCGTTCGAAGCCGGCCGGCACCGGGATAAAGCGGAACGCTGCATGGGTGATGATCACCGCGTCCCAGTTCGCCGTCGCCGCGCGGGCGAGGAACCGCGAGCGCTTCGCTTTCACGAAGTTGGTCTCGTCGGCGACCAGAATGCGGGCGGTTGGATAGAGTTGCAGGAACTCGCGCGACACCTGCGCCAGGCAGTGCCCGGGCACGACCAGCATGGCCTTGCTGATCAGACCGAGCCGCTTCTGCTCCATGACAGCACCGGCGATGGCGTAGGATTTTCCAGCGCCGACGGCGTGGGCGATGTAGGTCGAGCCGCTTGCTACGATGCGCCAGATCACCCGCTTCTGGTGCTCGTAGAGGCGGAGGATGCTGCTGGCGCCGGGCAGCGTCAGGTGCCCTCCGTCGAACCGGCGCGGCACCAGATTGTTGAAGCGGTCATTGTAGACGCGCGCCAACCGGTCGGTGCGATCCGGATCGGTCCACACCCAGGCGGTGAAGGCGGACCTAATCCGCGCCAGCTTCTCCTTGGCAGCCTCGGTCGCCTCGCTGTTGAGAACGCGCTTCTCCACCCCGTCCTCGACGATGGTGTCGAAGATTTGCGGCATGGCGCTGTTCAACGCATCGTGCAGCAGCCAGCCGGCGTTGCGGCGTGACGTGCCCCATTCGGAGGTGCCGGCGGCGGTGTAGGCGAAGGGTGCTGTCTCCACCGACCACGATGCGATCTCGACGGTATGCCGTACGCATGTCGCTGTGCCCATCACCTCGGCGGCGAACGTCTCTATGTCGGATGCTGGAATCCATGGCGCGCCCAGACGCGCGGTGATGTCCGACGGCCGTAAGTCCTCGGGCTGCACTAGCCGCAAGGCTTCCACGTTGCGCGCGTACTGCGGATCGCGTTCGGCCGCCGCCTCGGCGATCGCCAGCTTGGTGCGGACGGACCCCGAAAGGTAGGCGTCGTCCGTCTCCCAGGCGTCCGTGCCAGGATTGCGGAACACCGCGTCGCCGAGCTGGGCCAGCGCGGTCTCCGGATCGCGGTCGAGCAACTCGGCCAGATGGTCGATGTCCACTCGGCCGGTCTCGTTGAGGGTGACGGCGAGCGCGTCGGCCGCGGTCGCGATCAGCGGCGCTGACGGCGGCGCGATCACCCGCTCGCGGAAGATCGGCCCCATGCGGGCGAGGTCGCTTTCGAGGTCGTAATCTTCGATGCTGGCGACCAGCCAGCAGTCGGGATCGTCGGCGAAGGGCGCGAGGTTTGGCCGGCGATGAGTCTCCCGCTCCTCGTCGGTCTCCGGGTCGATGGTGACCGAGACGACGGTGTGGTTGATCGGTCCGAAGCCGCGGACGAAGCTGCTATAGGCGATGCGCAGCCGGACCTGCGCCTCCGTCCAGGGCTGATCGGCGGCCTGGGCGCGCAGGACATCGCGCACAGCGTCACGGATCGGCAGCAGGGCGCGGATGATCTTCGCGTCCCGAACAAAGATGCCGCCGCTGCGCTTGCCTTCCTTGATCGCCACGACGCGCGGTTCGCCGTCCACGATCTGCACCAGCCGGTCGGCCGTGCCGGGCAGATAGGAGCCTTCCTTGATGGTGGCGCCGTCGGCCGCGGTGCCCACGCGCGTGACGGACTCGGCTTCGTCGTCGGTCTCGTCGCCAACCGGGGACTCTGCTGATGCAATGACGATGCCAGCGGGCAGCCGGTCGAGCGCTTCGGTCAACAGGGTCTCAAGGGCAATACCGTCTTTGCGTGGACGGCAGGTGTAGACCAGCGCAGGGCCGTAGATACCGCGCCGCAACGCATGTTCGCCCAGCACCATCTCCGGATGATCGGCGAAGTAGCGGTTCACCTGGATGCCGGGTGACGCAGGGCTGTCGGTGTCGTCGCCTTCATCATCCGCATCCGTCATCGCACGTGCAACCGGGGCGAGGTCGATCCATGCCGCGCCGGCTACGGGCTGGCCGTCTGCACGACGCTGGAACACCAGCACGTCGATCACCACGTCGGTGCCCGCCGCCGCGCGCATGCTGCCCTCGGGCAGGCGTACTGCGCCCACCAGGTCAGCCAGCCCGGCGATGTGTTCCCGTGCTGCGATGCTGACCTTATCCATCGTGCCGGTGCTGGTGACGAACAGCGCGAGGCCGCCGGGGCGCAGCCGCGCNNCGATGAAGTAATCATGCAGCCGCAGCCCCAGGGTCCGCGTGACCGGATCGGCCCGTACCACGCGGTCGGAGAATGGCGGATTGCCGATGACGAGGTCGAAGCGCCCGGCCAGAGGACTGCGCGTGTAGTCCTCGCACCGCACCCGCGCTTCGGGATGCACCAGGCGCGCGATGCGGGCGGTGATCGGATCATATTCGATGCCGGTGAGGTGGCAGGTCTCGCGCAGTACCATGGGCAGCAGCGCGAAGAACAGGCCGGTGCCCATGCCGGGTTCCAGCACGCGGCCCCCGCTAAAGCCCAGCCGTTCGGCGGCTCGCCAAAGTCCACGGATGATCGGCTCCGGCGTGTAGTGGGCATACTGCGTGGCGCGTTGCAGGGCGGCATATTCCTCCGGCGTGACGGCGGCTTCGAGCGCCGCGCCGATCTCCAGCCAGCCGGGGCGGAATTCATCCTCGCCGGGGCGGCGGAAGCAGTTCTGCGCCAGTTCCGAAGCGCCGAAGCCAGTGAAGCGCAGCAGGTGCGCCTGCTCGTCCGGGGTTGGTGCGCGGCCCGACTGCTCAAGCGCCTTCGACAGGCTGATCGCGGCGATGTTGTCGCGCGCACGGGCAGGCCAGCCACGGGCAAGCTCGCGGTCGCCGGCGAGATGGAAATTGCTGCCCCGTGCGGCCGGATCAGCCGCAGGCGGCGACGTGTCGCCGTCGTCTTCGGCATCGGTGTCATCTGCCTGATCGGCCTCGTCCGGGTCCGAGACGGCTGGCGGTGTGTGATGGGTCCAGCCCGTCAAAGCGGTGTTGTCGAACAGGTTGAGCGTGAATTCGGTATCATTCGGCATGGTGGTCTCCTCGTGGTGGCAGGGGTGCGGGCAGCCGCGCGGCGCCGGCCGCATGCAAGCGGTCGAGCCGGACGACTGAATCGGTTGATCGGAAGCGAAAGGGGCTGATTACGCCGCGGCCGGCATCGGCTCCGGCGCGTCAGCCGCATCGCCGTCGTCGGCGATGGACACGCTCTCCGGTGGTCCGGCCTGGCTGTTGGCGTAGTCGGGGTGGAAGGCGAGCAGATAGTCGGCGATGCGTTGCGCATCCGCCGCCGCGCGGAAGATCTCCTTGCGGTCGGAGCGCAGCTTCTCCAGCCAGGACGCGACGTAGGCGGCGTTGTTGCTGAAATCGCAGTCGGCGATGCCAAGTTCGGCGCAGACCATCATCTGGCCGATTTCCGCCCGCAGCTCCTCGCGGGCGTAATCATGCGAGCCGAAGTGATTGCGCAGATCGCGGTTGAGCCGTGGCTCGGCACCCGTCCAGTGCCCGAGCTCATGAACGAGAGTTCCGCAAAATCCCTCGGCCGTGGCGAAGGCCGATTGTGGCGGCATCTGGATGTGATCCGTCGCCGGTGAGTAGAACGCGCGCTCGCCGCCAATCCGGATGACAGCTCCGCTGTTGGCGAGAATGGTCTCCGCGGCCTCCGGCGCACGCCACGGCGCTTCCGCGACCGTGGGCGGGATGTAGTCCGGAATGTCGTCGATCTGGCTGGCGTGGAACAGGGTGAACGCGCGCAGCAGCGGAATCCGCCGCACGGCTTCTTCGTCATCCTCCGGCCCAGCGCCGTCTCCCTTGTCGTCGCGCAGTTCAAGCCGCTTGAAGAAAAACCCGATCGTACCGCGCTCGCCCCGACGGACCTGCCAGCCCTGGTCCTCGGCCTGCTTGTAGGTCGCCCAGCGCGGATCGCCGCTGCTGAACGCCAGCGCCGACATACCGAGCGTCAGCACGTTGATGCCGCGATAGCGGTGACCGGTCGCCGCGTTGCGCGGCATGGCAGGGCCTCCCGCCTTGTCGGGGTCCCACGGCCTGCGCCATGGCGGCGTGCCGGCTTCCAGCGCGGCGATGATCCGGTCGGTGATTTCCTGGTAGTGGTCGTGTGGCGCGCGGTTGCTCTTGCCGCCACGGTACACGGGTCTTGTTGTGGTGCTCATCGGGGGGTCCTTCCCTCATGGGTTTCTGGAACACCCCTCCCGCCCCGCATCCCGGCTGACCGGGGCAAGGGCGTGCGCAGCACGGGAGCGCGCAGCGCGACGCACCCTTGCGGCGGGCAACCGGCGATGCGGTAGGAGATTTCATTTCATATTCAGGCTTTGGATTTTCGCCCTCATTCTTGTTGCTTCTTCTTTCCCGCCAGCATGCGGTCGAGACCCTGGGAAGGGCAGTGGAGGGAGGCGATCCGGCGTTACGCCGCCGGCGTCATCGCGCGCAGCGCGTCATTCCAGTCGTTCAGCCCATCAGGCGGCAGGATCGCGTCAAACCGCACTGCGGCCTCCGCCGCCATGTCTTCCAGGCGGGCGGCGTAGCGCCGGCCAGCGGAATCGGCATCGGTCGCGGCGATCAGCAACCCAACCGGGTCGGTCGCCAGAACCTGCAGAATCTGCTGGAGCGCGGCGATGGTCGCCGGACCGATGCCGCCGGCGGTGGCGACATAGAGCGTGTCGCGGCGCGCGCGCTCGATTGCCGCCAGACTCATGGCGTCGATCGCCGCCTCGCACACCGCGATGCGGGTCAGGCGGCCGGGGCCACCCGACAGGCGGAACCCCGGCAGACGAAACAGTGTCTTGTCGCCACCCGCCGAGAAATTGCGCCAGGCGGGGCCGCGCATCTCGATCCCTGTCAGCAGTCCCGCCCCGTCGCGGTGCGCGAACCAGGCGCTGCCGTGCGGGCCTTCGCGGATGGCATCGGCCGCGCGCGCTGCCGCGAGGATGTTCTCCGGCAATCCCCGCTGTCCGTTGAGATAGAGCCAAGCCGGTGATCCGCGCGACAGGGGCCGGTGCCTGTCCCATCGCTGGGCGACGGGGATGCGCGGCGCCAGCGTCGGCCGCGCGCGGAGGGCTTCCGGAAACGACGGCGCGATCCCCACGAAGCCGCGGAGCACGCGGCGCGCCTCGCCGAAATTCAGGCCGGGGTCGAGGTGCTGGACAAGGGTGAAGATGTCGCCCTTGGCCTCGCTCAAAGGGTCCCACCAGCCGCGGCCGTCATGATTGACAATGATGATCTCGCCCTCGCCGCGGCGATATTTGAGGCTACGGCGGGTGCTTTCCGCACGGTCGAGCCGCCATACCGGCGGCAGGCGCTCCAGCAGCGCCGCGCAGTTCACCTCAGCCTTCAACCGTTCGATCTCTGCATCCTGCTCGCTCATTGCTCCATCCTCCTCTCAGGATCGGCCGGGCAGGGTTAGAAACGGCTCCATGTGTTTCCGTTTTGTTCTATTCTGCCCTCTGACACTCCGGCGACCGCGAAGCCGGCGCGGGGCAAGGGCGTGCGCAGCACGGGAGCGCAGAGCGCGACGGACCCTTGCGGCGCGGCGGGCGCAAGCGGTAGCGCTGCTATTCTTGTTTTCTCACTTGCTTGCGCGAGGGATCGTCACCGGCTGGCCAAGACCCGGCTTCAGGGCTTGGGGAACCTGTCACCCCTTCGCATGTGACAGGCGAGGAGAGCCCGACCCGCGCAGGGGCGCGCCCGGCTTATTGCGATTGCCTCTCGCTGCTGCGATAGGCCCAGTACAACCCGAGACGGGTGCGGTCGTGGCGAAGAGGTCGAAGGACAGTTGATTGGCGAGTGTGGCCGATTGCATGGGGATCGTCTCCGTGTGCGGGGTGCGAAAACGCAACGCCCCGCGCCGGTTGGAACCGGGCGGGGCGTTGCGGTGGCGGGCCGCAATGACCGGAACAGCCTCGATCGGGCTCTTCTGTTCACTGACCTCCCTTTCACGGAGTCCTGCGGGCGCTTACCGGCAGGCGGGGTTCTCTCCTCGTCTGACTTCGTTGCTTCCCTCTTTTCTGTCCCCCTCGCTTCCAGATGCCCGAGCGGGTGTCACCGAATGGCCGAGACGCGCCCTTCGCTTGGGGCGTGGCTCGGGAAGCCCGCCCCTCAGGCGGGCGCGTAGCACGCGGTCCCGCCAGGAGGGCGGGACGGGCCAAACGACCTCCGATTACCTGCTTGCCTCAATACTCGAGTTCGCATTATGTTCCCACCCTTGGGAGGGCTTGGTGGGATCGAGAAACCCGGACCGATTGCCGCAGACCGGCATGTTGCGGCTGGGTCGGCCCGGTCACGCGTGGGTTGCGAAGTGCTTCGGTTGCGGCCGGAAATCGCTGCTGCCGGTGGAGCGGATTCTTGAACGCTTCGGCGAGCGCGTGCCGCTGCCCCGCGCTGCCGCGCGGCTGAAATGCGGGGGCTGTGGCCGCGTGGGCGCAGCGGCCTATCTCGGGGAGCTGCCGGAGCCGCCATAGGCGATCGGGCTAGCAAACAAGACTGTGTTGATGGCGATGAAGATTGGACGAAACCAGATATGCCCCTGCGGGAGCGGACAGAAATACAAGCGATGCTGTGGCCGACTCCCGGCCCCGGAAGGTAAGCCGTTGCCCCGCTCGCCGACGCCAGATGTCAGGCAGATGCTGGAAAGGCATCAAGCGGCTGAGCGGATTCGCGAGGCGCAGCAGGGATTAGGCCGCCCGATCGTGTCCTTCAAACTGCACGACCAGCAGCTCGTCGCGGTCGGAAAAACTCTGCACTGGTCGCCGAAATGGAAGACCTTTCCCGACTTCCTGAGCGAATACCTCAAGCGGATTCTGGACCCGAAGTGGGGCAACGCCGAGTTGGCAAAGCCGCTCGACGAACGGCATCCGATCCTGCAGTGGTATGATGCGTTTTGCCGGTATCAGCATGAGACGATCAAGACGCCCGGGGAGGTGTCGACGGCGGTCATGAATGGTGTGACCGCCTGCTATCTCGGCCTCGCCTACAGCTTGTATCTTCTCGCTCATAATGTGGAGCTGCAAGACCGTCTCGTGCGCCGGTTGAAAGACACCCGTCAGTTTCAAGGGGCCTATTACGAGCTTATCATCGCCAACATTTTGATTCGCTCAGGCTTCACGCTCACGCTTGAAGATGAAACCGACGGCCTATCGAAGCACTGCGAGTTTGCCGCGGTGTCGAAGCGCACAGGCAAGAGATATTGGGTCGAAGCTAAGATGCGGGCCGTGTCTGGGCTGCTTGGCAAAGGCGATCAGGACGGCACGTCTGACCCCAACCCGATTTCGCAGCTCATCCCGCATCTCAACGGCGCGCTGAAAAAGCCGGCAGCCGACGAACGGCTGATCTTTATCGATCTGAACACCGATGCGGCGATCGGTGCCGACGGTAGACCGGCGTGGGGCGCGCGCGCGATCACGCGCCTTGAGCAATATGAGGCCAAGGAATTACAAGCTGGCGTCACGGCTTATGTCTTTGTCACGAACCTGCCCTTCCACCGGATGCTGAAAGAGCATCCGGTGGTTACGGCGATACCGCTCGGTTTGGGGATGCCCGACTTTAATCGGCCTGGATTTTTCCGTCTGTCGGAGGTCTATCGGCTCAGGCAAAAGCATATCGACGCTCATCATATCGGCACCGCTCTGGCAAAATATGCGCAGCTTCCGTCAACGTTCGACGGGGGGCTGCCGTCGGAGAGCTTTGGTGGGTGCGCATCGCGCGTCATCATCGGAGAAACCTACTTCTTCGAGAATCTCGGCGACGGCGGCACGGTGGGCACCGTGACAGCGGCGACAGTGAACGACCAAGGGACAGAGACTTACCTCGGCATCACGGATCAGAACGGGGTCGGCCAGATTTTGCGTAAGCCGATGTCTGAGCAAGAACTTGCGGACTACAGGGCGCACCCTGACGCCTATTTCGGCAGGGTTCAGCCGGTCCAAAAGGAGGTCACGGATCGGTATGAACTCTTCGAGTGGTTCATGGAATGTCACAAGGGATTGTCGAGACAGACTTTGTTGGAGCGGCTGGCCGCGGCGCCCAACTTCGACGCTCTGGAGAGCTTGGATGACGGGGAGCTGCTCGCCGCGTACTGCGAGGGCTGGGTCGCCGCAACCGAGGCCGCGGGCTTCCGCACAACGTCGGCGGGGCGAACGCGTGCATAGGGACTGCGGCTTGGCCGCCGCCGGTCTCCAGAGGGCAACACAATGAGCGACCAGTCGGAACAGCTTTTGAAAAACGGCGAGAAGTACGCGCTCGTGGCGCTCCGGACCCGTGCGGAAGTGCCGGCTATGTTTCACGCTTCCGGTCCGCCGGAGCTGTGGGCGTCATCAGAATCGCCCGTGCCGTTGGGAGACCATTGGGAGAAGTGGCTCGCCATCCTCGCCATGCTTGCGCGCAAGAACGCGCTGCGCGTGGCTCCGGGTGGCTCCGCTCCTCCCATCCCCTGCGTTGCGCGCCGTGGCTCGGGCAGCGCCAGGTCGGGACGGGAAAGCTGGTGGCCTGTCAAACAGGAAAGCGGGTTTTGCGCTCCCGCCGAGATTGACAAGCGGATCCGGCCACGGGAGCATTCTGGTGAGGCAATGCCCGGCTCGCTCGGGAGCATTCCTGGATGAGGCAATACGACATTCATCCTGATTGTCGCTGCGCATCAGGCGCTGTTCCGGATAAATCGGTATCCGGAAACCTACTCCCTGTGTCCCTGCGGCGTCACCATCGTTCTGGAAGCGGCAAAACTCGGAATTCCTCCCCCGCCTGTATCGCTTCCAAGGATGGCCGTTCGGCCCTGGGATCGGGGCTGAACCCCGATTGGCGCTGCCCGCAAGGGGCGCGCTGGGCGAGCCGCTGAACGTCTCGCTGATAGAGATGGCGGGAAACTACGGCGGCGTTACCGTGGGGGAGCGAACGCTTCGTCCATTCGGGTCGATTGGTGCGGGTGGTCGGACTCGAACCGACACTTCCGTGAGGAAACCAGATTTTGCATCCCACTATGGCTTTCGCCACGCTCGCCTCGGCGGCTCATGCGCCTCGGCGGTTTGGTGGTCTGGACTTTATCTTCACCGTGGGCCTTCGCCTTTAGGTGGCTGCCGTTAAGTCTCTACACCTTCCCGATTGCTCGGGCTTGGCTCGGGGTTGGCATCGTCTACCGACGGAAGCGTTCACCGAATTTGACAGCTGACTACTGGCCCGTTTCCAGACCAGCGACCCATATTTAAGTCTGGCGCGTCTACCGATTCCGCCACACCCGCACTGCGACTATAGCTAGCAGGGGTCTCCCAGATTGCCAAGGCCCAATTGGCGGGGGGGGTAAATAGGCCACTTGGTGGAGCAAATTCCGTCCGGATTTCAGGCGTTTCGCGTTCGCTCCACGCTGGGAGCGCGGCCGTCCGACCGCTTTGACGCCCGTCCGCCCGGGGGGCTGGATTTCCCTTCGGACTTCGGGCGTTTCTCGTTCGCTCCATGCTGAGGGGCGCGCTCGTCCGACCGCTGCCGACGCACGTTTATCGCGGACGCATCGATCATGTTCTTGATATGCGCCGCGTAGTATTTTTCGATCATCTCCACGCTGGTGCGGCAGTTCTTTGCGACCTGGTAGATATCAGCGCCCTCCATCAAACGCATGCATATGTAGGTGTGTCGCAGGCTGTAGGCCGTCCGGTGATTCCCCTCCCGGTCCTTTCGCATACCTTGTTCGTCAAGGATCGTGTTAAACAGTTCCCGATGCGTCTCCGGAAAGAGGCGATCGGTCGGCCCTGGCAACCTGTCGTCAGTAACGACAACCCCGCCTTTCTTTGTGGGACTACGGTGCCGGCGACCTCCTCCCTCCGCCGGCCTCCGGCGCTTCCGCAACCGCTCGAATGGATGGACGGCGCCCGGCATGCTCTTGCAGTAGCCTACACCGCGCTTCCCGCGGACGCTGATCTCCAGGATCGTTTCGTTCGTACCGGCATCCTTGACAATCTCCACATCCCGAAATTCCAGCCGCCGTGCTTCATCGGGCCGTAGGCCCGTATTGACCATGAACAGCACAAAATCATGCAATTGATCGTAGGCCCACTGCCAGCGGGGCTTGGGCGGGTCATTGGCACGTTGCCGAGTTGCCTCGTAAAGCTGCTTGTATTCCTCGGGTGAGAACCACGCCCGGTGGGAGATTTTTCCCGAGCTCTTGTAAGGTGGGGACAAGTCCGGGACGTAGGTTAGCCATCCGTGCCGCTCCGCTGTCTTCAGGACGTGGCGAAGGGTTACGATTTCATGATGGATTGTGGTGCGAGCCGGCCGCAGCGGCTCGCCTGTCTTCGGATGCTTGCGAGAGGTCGCGCGGTGGACGCGATACTCCTGCACCAAGCCGGGGGTGATCTCCGAGACCACCTTGTCCCCGAAGAATGGCAGCAGATGAACCCGGAGCCGGAGCCAGTGTCCGGCCACATATATCGGGTTGCGCTCGCCGGCAGTCAGCGCCTCGTACTCGCGCCGGAAATGCTCCGCCGCGACCTTGAACGTCTTGCCGTGCTTCAGCTCGCCAGCTCGGAATTTGCCCTTGAGGCCAAGATACCAATCCTCGGCAATGTCCTTCGCCTGGGCGAGGCCCTCCTCCTTCGTGCTGATCCGGTGATTCCGGCCACCAAGGAAGGTTGAGCACTGCCAGAAGCCGCTGTTGTCACGCTTGTAGACGTGAAGCTTGCCGCCGATGAGTTCGTGATGCGCCGCCATGGGAAACCTATGTGCTATACCGTCCGACCTTGCCTTTTTTGTGTAAGCGATGTGTAAGGGACGGATTGGGATCATCTATATCATAAATATCTGAAATTACAAGACAAATATCACGATACAGGCTATGTTTGGACGATTTTGAGTCGACTGCGTCTACCGTTCCGCCACTCTCGCGCACCGGCCCGATCATACATCATCCGATGCGAACGGGGAGAGGGGGCGGGCGTCGTTATTGCGCCTCGACGCGCCCGGTCCGTGCAATGCGGCCATCCGCGATTCAGGGATTTGCGTCCCGCCGCTACCTTCGCTATAGGGACCGCCCGCTGATCCTGGATAGCTCAGTTGGTAGAGCAAGCGACTGTTAATCGCTCGGTCGTAGGTTCGAGTCCTACTCCAGGAGCCAGTGGCCAGATTATCATATTGATTTTATTGGTAAATTCTGTGGGCGGAAAATCCAGCCCACATTTCAGCCTCTTCACCCTCTATCGGGCAATGCGGTGAGCGCGATGGCGACGGTCGTCGTTGCGTTGCAACAGTCGTATGCAGGAAGTTGTGGAAAGATGAGGGCTACCTGGTCCTTACACACGCGAAAGGCCGCACAGCATGCCCAAAGAAGGTAGCTTGCTCCATCGTCTTAATGAAATGGTCCAGCCCAAGGATGGGAAATCGCGATTCCCCCTCCAGGTTGAAGTAGCCCTTAAAACCGGGGCAAGGTGCGTTGGTCAGATCCATGCTGTCTTCGAGGATGGTGTTGCCATCAAGGACAAGGAATGGATTACCTTCGTTCCTCTGAGCGGGCTGGTATCCGTGACCTTTGCCAGTTCGGGTCTTACCTCGCTTGCTGACTAACAGCGCGCCCCGGGAGCCGACGGCGTTAAAAATCCCCGCAGCCATAAGGGCGTACGGGGTTTTTGTGTCGCACGCTGGAGCGGGCTCGCGATGATCCGGTAGCCCCAAGCCAGGTGCCAAACGGCCCTTCCCGGATCGGGAAGGGCCATCATGGAATATTCAGGCGAGCTTGTTCAGCGCCCGCCCGCCGCCCGACGTGCCGCCGGCGTCGTTGTCGCCATCGGAATCGCGGCCCACCTGTTTCGGTGGAGCCTGCGGGGCGGGTGGGGGCGTGTTCACGGCATAGGTACTGGCGCCGGAAACCGGACCGATCGAACTCATCAGCATTCTCCTCAAAGGGGGCATTGCCGCGTTTTGCGGCCGGTTTGCCGAGGCGGAGGCGGCCTGGCGTCTCCGGCACACTGCGGCCGAGTTATTACCCCGGGCCTAATGCGGCGCGCGTTTCATATCGGTTTGGGCTTTTTGCCCGCATCGGCGGCGCGCCAGAGATACCAGGCGGCGATGCTGCGCCAGGGCGCCCATGCCAGGCCGATTTCCGCCAGCGCGCGCGGCTTCGGCTGGGCGTCGAGGCCATACAGGATGCGGTAGCCGTCCCGCACGCCGAAATCGTCCACCGGCAGGATATCGGGCCGGTCCAGCGTGAACATCAGCAGCATCTCCACCGTCCAGCGCCCGACGCCGCGGATGGTGGTCAGCCGCTCGATCAGCACCGCGTCCGACAGCCGCGCGGCGCTGCGCCGGCTGGGCACCGTGCCGTCCAGCGTGCGGGCGCAGATGTCGCGGATCGCCGCGATCTTGGAGGCCGAGAAGCCGCAGCCGCGCAGCAGCGCGTCCTCGGTCGCCAGAACCTGCTCGGGTGCCGGAAAATCGGTGTCCGGATACAGCCCGACGAAGCGGCCCATGATCGCCCGCGCCGCGTTGCCGTGCAGCTGCTGATGTGAGATGGCGCGCACCAGCGCTTCGTATGGGCTGGTCCGGTCCTGTTCCATCCGGCAGGGACCGACGCGCGCGATCAGCGCGGCGAAGGCCGGGTCGCGGGACAAATGGCGCAAGGCTGCGGCGGACATCGGCCGGTTATGCGGACAGGGCCACGGGATGGCAACCGAAACCGCTGTCGGCCGCGAACCGTGTTGGCGCGCATCCCGGCCCAGCGCACGGCATGCTTGCCAAAAGCCGGGGTAGAGACGCTAGGATCATGGCGCAGAACCCGGGAGGGGTCGCATGCCCATCGAACGCGTCTGGAACGAGCCGATCGACGACGAGACGCAGGCCGATCGGCAGACAGCGAGCCTTGCCGGCCTGGTGGTCGCGCTGGCGCTGATCGTGGCCGGGCTTTTCCTGGTGCAGCGGCTGCACATCGAGAGCCAGATCGAGGATTGCCTGCTCTCCGGGCGGACCAACTGCGCGCAGCTGGTCAGCCTCCTTCTCTGAGGCCATGTGGGCTTCGTCGATACGGAGCGGATTGACGCGCGTGCATTCCATGGCCAGCGTGGCTAACGTGATCGCAATGCCGTGGGGGGAAGATGCGCATCGCTGAAATGGACTGGCGGATGGTGGAGGATTGGGTCCGCCATGACGACCGATGCGTGCTGCCGCTGGGCAGCACCGAGCAACATGCCGGGCTGTCGCTGGCGACGGACGCCATCCTGGCCGAACGCATCGCGGTGGAAGCGGCGGAGCCGCTGGGGATACCGGTTTTCCCGGTGCTGTCCTACGGGCTGACGCCCTACTTCACCGGCTTTCCCGGCACCGTGACGCTGCGGCTGGCGACCTTCGCCATGCTGATGCGCGACATCCTGGACAGTCTGAAGCGCGCGGGGTTTCGCCGTATCCTGATCGTCAACGGCCATGGCGGGAACCAGCCCGCCGCGCTGCTGGCGCAGGAATGGATGATGGACAATCCCGATACGCGGGTGCGCTTCCATGAATGGTGGCGCGCGCCGCTGACCGCCGCGACGGTGAAGGCGATCGATCCGGTCGCCGGCCATGCGAGCTGGATGGAGAACTATCCCTGGACGCGCCTGCCCGGCGCGGAGACGCCGGCGGACGCCAAGCCGGAGGTTGACATCGACCGTATGCGCACCCTGCCGCCGTTCGAGGCGCGCGAACTGCTGGGCGACGGCAATTTCGGCGGGCTGTATCAGCGCGACGACGCCGACATGGCGGAAATCTGGGACGTGGCGGTGCAGGAAACCCGCCGCCTGCTGGAGAACTGGTAACCCCATATCCCTCTCCCCGCTGCGGGGAGAGGGATAGGGTAAGGTCAGCGTTTGTCGATCAGGCGCCGGGCGATGACCATCTTGTGGATCTCGGTCGGGCCTTCGAAGATCCGCATCAGCCGGACGCGGTTGGCCATCATCTGCAACGGCATTTCCTTGGTCATGCCCATGCCGCCGAAGGTCTGCATGGCGCGGTCGATGGTCTCCCAGGCCATCTCGGTGCCGAACACCTTGATCATGGCGACCTCGGTGCGCGGCTCCTCGCCCCGGTCGATCTTCACCGCGGCGTCATAGGTCATCAGCCGGCAGGCATGGATCTTCGTCGCCGCCTCGGTGATCCACCACTGGATCGCCTGGCGCTGCGACAACGGCAGGCCGAAGGTCACGCGCTGCGGTGCGTACTCGATCATCATGTCCAGCGCCCGCTGCGACATGCCGGTGCACCACGCCGCCATCTGCACCCGGCGGGTGGACAGGCGTAGCTGCATCGGCGCGAAGCCGTAGCCCTCGCGGCCCAGCAGCTTGGAGGCGGGGATGCGGCAATCCTCGAACGTCAGCTCGTAGGTATAGGCGCCGCCCAGCATCGGGATGCGGCGCAGCACGTTGTAGCCGGGCGTGTCGCGGTCGACCAGGAACGCCGAGATGCCGCCGCGCGCGCCCTTGGATTTATCGGTCACCGCCATGACGATGGTGAAATCGGCATAGCCGACGCGGCTGACCCAGATCTTGCGGCCGTTGAGCACCCAGTCATCGCCGTCGCGCACCGCGCGCGTGGTCATGCCCGCGGGGTCGCCGCCGGCGCCGGGTTCGGAGATGGCGATGGCGGAGGTCTTCTCGCCGCGCGCGTAGGGCTCCAGATACAGCGCCTTCTGCTCATCGTTGCAGGTGCTCATCAGCATGCGCAGGTTCGGACTGTCGGGCGGCAGCGTGTAGGGCGTGATCGTCTTGCCCAGCTCCTCGTTCACGCCGACCATCGCGGTGATCGGCAGGTCCGAGCCGCCGAACACCTCCGGCGCGTCCAGGCCCCACAGGCCAAGCTCCTTGGATTTCGCGTCGACCGGGGCGCGCTCCTCCGGCGTCAGCACCCAGCCCTGGCCGGCGGCCTCGCGCTCCAGCACGGCCTTTTCCAGCGGAAGCAGTTCGTCGCGGACGAAGCGAGCGACGAGATCCTTGATCATCCGGTGTTCTTCGCTGAGCTCGAAATCCATTCCTCGGTCCTTCCCTTGTCCCATCCAACGTCGGGTCAGGCTTATCAGAAGCAGGATGGCAGGCAAGAGCGCCGGCTGGGATTGACAGGGGCCGGGATTGACAGGGTCGGGCCCGCCTCTACGTTTCCGAGTGCCGGAACGAGGAAACCAAAAGATGAGCGAGACGATCTACGGAGATGTCGGCGCCTGGACGCAGGGGCGCGTGGCGATGGTGGAAATCCGCCGTCCGCCCAACAATTTCTTCGACAGCGACCTGATCAACTCGATCGCCGACGCCTATGACGCGGCGGATGCCAACAATGCGGTGCGCGCCATCGTGCTGTGCGCGGCAGGCAAGCATTTCTGCTCGGGCGCCGACTTCTCCAGCCGGCGCGACGTCGCGCAGGCCACCGAAGGGGCGGCGGGCAAGCATATCTACAAGCATGCCAGCCGGATGATGCGGAGCAAGAAGCCGATCATCGGCGCGATCCAGGGGGCGGCGATCGGCGGCGGCCTGGGGGTCGCGCTGACCGCGGATTTTCGCGTCACCTGCCCCGAAGCGCGGTTCTCCGCCAACTTCACCCGCATGAACTACCACCCCGGCTTCGGCCTGACCTGCACCCTGCCGCGCCTGGTGGGCCCGCAGAAGGCGGCGCTGCTGTTCTACAACGGCCGCCGCGTGCCCGGCGACGAGGCGGTGGCGATCGGCTTGGCGGACGTGCTGGTCGCGCTCGATGAAGTGCGCAACGCAGCGATCGCGCTGGCCGAGGACATCGCCACGTCCGGTCCGCTGGCCATCGTATCCACGCGCGAGACGCTGCGCCGCGGGCTGGTCGATGCGTTCGAGGGCGCGACCGATCGCGAACTGGCCGAGCAGGACTGGCTGCGCAAGACCGCCGACTTCAAGGAAGGCACCAAGGCGATGGGCGAGCGGCGCCCGCCGAACTTCCAGAGCCGCTGAGGCAGGCCATTCCGGGGTTGACCGGCGGGGGCGGGTGGCGGATATACCACGCCCGCGCGCCCAGGGGTCCGGTGGCAGAGTGGTGATGCAGCGGACTGCAAATCCGCGTATGCCGGTTCGATTCCGGCCCGGACCTCCAGCCCTACCCGCCCAACCCCTCGCCGGCCTTCGCCACGCGTTCCACGGTGTGCAGCCAGTCGGTCAGTTCCCGGTCCATCGGCTCGATCAGAACATGCTGGATGCCCGCGGCGGCGTAGCCCTGCAATCTGGCGCGCAATTCCCCATCGTCCGTGCTGTCCCAGCTGGAGCGCAGCGAGATGGTGAATTCCGGTTCCGGCCGGACGGCGCGCAGCCGGGCGACGACGGCGGGGGCCTCCTCCACCGTGGTGCGCGAGCCGTGCCAGCCGTCGTGGCGCAGCGCGCGCGCGATCGCCGGGTCGGAGCGGCCGCCGATCCAGATCGGGATATAGGGCGGGTGCGGGCGCATCCGCATGTCGGTGATCTCGGCCTCGATGTATTTCGTGGGGAAGGTCACCGGGTCCTGCGTCCAGACCGCGCGCATCATGGCGATGCCCTCGTCCATCCGCCGGCCGCGTTCCTTGAACGGCACACCGAGCGCGTTGAACTCCGCCTCCATCCAGCCGACGCCCGCGCCCAGGATCAGCCGTCCGCCGGACAGCAGTTGCAGCGTGGCGAGTTCCTTCGCCAGCGGCAGCGGATGGCGCATCGGCAATACCAGAACGGTGGTGCCGAGCCGTACGCGCTTGGTGAAGGCCGCCGCCCAGGTCAGCGTCAGCACCGGCTCGTAGAAGATCGGCGAGGGCGGATAGGGCGCGCCCTTCGGGACGATGATGTGCTCGCTGACCCATATGTCGGCGAACCCCAAATCCTCGGCCTGGATTGCGGCCTGGCGGATCGAATCAGGGCCGGCCTTGCGGCCGACATGGGGCAGATGGATGCCGAGTTGCATGTGGTTTTCTCCGGTTCTGGACGTTTGCGGGATCAGCTCGCCTTCGCTCGACGCGGCCAGCGCGCGGCGACGGCGGGCAGCACTTGCTCGATCACGCGGCGCGTCTGGGCCAGCATGGCCTCGTCGTCGCGCGCCATCGGGCGGAGGATGAATTTGGAGGCGCCGGCTTCGACATAGGCGGCGATCCGTTCGATGATCGTGGCGGCATCGCCAATGGCGAAATAGTCGGCCGCTTCCTGGCCGGTGCGCTTGCGATAGGCTTCCATGGTGCGGGGAATGCCCGGATCGTCGGGGCGGCCGAAATGGAACGGGAAGGCGGCGCCGTAATGGTCGATGTCGATGCTGCGTCCCGCCGCGACCAGTGCCTGTTTGATGCCGGCGATCACCGGGCCGATCTGCGAGGGCGTCTCCGGCCCGCCCTGCCAGCCGGTGCCGAAGCGCGCGGTGCGCCGAATCGCCGCTTCCGATGCGCCGCCGATCCACATCGGCAATTCCGGCTGCACCGGCCTGGGGGAGATCGAGGCACCGGTGAGCTTGTAGTGCCTGCCCTCGAAATCCACGCTGTCCTCGGTCCACAGGCGGTGGATGATCTCCAGCCCCTCGTCGGTCTTGCGGCCGCGCGTGGAGGTGTCCAGATGCAGCGCCGTC
This sequence comes from Acetobacteraceae bacterium, assembly GCA_003133265.1. GTDB lineage: Bacteria > Pseudomonadota > Alphaproteobacteria > Acetobacterales > Acetobacteraceae > PALSA-911. The sequence continues at coordinate 3,098 of PKWQ01000082.1, read as the reverse complement.
CATTCCGGCCCGCGCGGGCTGCCGATGCCGAAGCCCGGCAGCATCCGGCCTTCGGAGATTACGTCGATGGTGGCGCATTGTTTCGCCAGCAACACCGGATCGCGCATGGCGAGCGAGACGACGTTGACGCCGAACTTGATCCGCCGCGTGCGCCCGGCGATGGCGGCGAGTGCTGTCATGCATTCCAGGATCGGCTCGCGCGAGACCAGCCGGTCGGTCTGCCAGAGCGAATCGATGCCGCCCTGCTCGCACAGATCGACCCAGCGCCAGAAGGCGGATGCGCCGGAGAAAGGGAATTCGGTGATCCCCAGCCCCACGGCGATGGTGCGCTTCATTCTTGGTCCTCCCGATCTCGTGGCGCGAGCCTAGCAGAGCTTGCGCGCGCGTGGCAGCCGGAGCGGGCGGCGGTCTTGACAGGTCCTCCGATCGCCTCTGTGCTGGGTTGCAGATCAGGAGGAAGCCATGCCAACCGTACACGCGGATCGCCTGAACCACATCGCCCGGGTGCTGCTGGAAGCCTCCGGCACGCCGGCCGAGGAAGCGGAAATCGTCGCGCGGCACTGCATCGGGGCGAATCTGGCCGGGCATGACAGCCACGGCATCATCCAGATCCCGACCTATATCGACCGGGTGAAGGTCGGCCACATCGTGCCGGGCGCGCCATGGGTGATCACCAAAGAAAGCCCGACCACAACGGTGGTCGATGGCCACTGGGGATATGGCTACGTCGCCACCGAGCGGGCGATGAAGCTGACGATCGAGAAGGCGAAGAAGCAGAATGTCGCCGCCACCACGGTGTTTCGTCAGGGGCATATCGGGCGACTGGCCTCCTATCCGCTGATGGCGGCGCGTGAGGGGCTGTTCGCAATGATAACCGCCGATTCCGGCCGCAGCCCGAAGCATGTCGCCCCGTATGGCGGCGCCAAGGCGCGGCTCGGCACCAACCCGATCTCGTTCGCGGTGCCGTCCAACCTGCCGGGGCCGCTGTTCCTGGACATGGCGACCTCCGCCGTCGCCGCCGGCAAGATCAGCCTGGCGATCGCGCGCAACCAGCAGATCCCGCTGGGTTGGATCGTCGATGGCCAGGGCAATCCGACCACTGACCCGAACAAGCTCAAGCCGGATGGCGCGCTGCTGCCGCTGGGCGGCAGCGAAGGTTACAAGGGATACGGACTGGCCTCGATGGTGGAGATCTTCGCCGGCCTGCTCACCGGCCTGGGCTACGGCATCGAGCCCACCGGGCGGCACAACGATGGCTGCTTCATGGCGGTGTTCAACGTCGCCGCGTTCCGCGACCTGGAGGTCTTCAAGCAGGAAGTGACGGAATTCGCGCACTACCTGAAATCCACGCCGCCGGCGGAAGGTTTCTCCGAAGTGCTGTATCCCGGCGAGGTCGAATACCGGAAGCAGCAGGAGCGCGAGCGCGATGGCATCCCGGTGGAAGACGCCACATGGAACGCGCTGAAAAAGCTGGCGGATGCCTATAACGTGTCTGGAACGCTCGCGCTGTAGGTGGCCGGAGATCGCACCATTCGCGTGGAGGAAAAACCAATGTCGTTGTTCGAGAAGGCCGCGGTCAGCGGGATCGGCGAGACCGAGTATGTGCGCGGCTCGGGCAAGAGCCCGCTTGTCATGCAGATGGAAGCCTCGCTGAAGGCATGCGCGGATGCCGGGATATCGCCGAAGGACATCGACGGCGTCATCCCCTATGGCGGCGCGGTGGTGGCCGAGGATTTCATCACCAATTTCGGCATCCAGGACCTGCGCTTCTCCGCCACCACGCCGATGGGCGGGGCGAGCCCGGTGGCCGCGGTGCAATGCGCCGTGGCGATGGTGGCGGTGGGCATCTGCAAGCATGTGCTGATCCCGCTGGGCCGCGACGGCTGGTCCGGCGCGCGCATCGGCTCGCGCGTGCAGCAGATGCCGCAATTCAAGCTGATCGGCGAGTTCGAGATGCCGCTCGGCGCCATCGCCCCGGCGCAGCTCTACGCGCCGATGGCGCGGCGGCACATGGAGCTGTACGGCACCACCAGCCGCCAGCTCGGCTCCATCGCCGTGTCCACCCGCCAGCACGCGATCCTGCACGGCAACGCCACGATGACCAAGCCGATCACCATCGAGGATCACCAGAATTCCCGCATGATCTCCGACCCGCTGCGGCTGCTGGATTGCAGCCTGGAGAGCGACGGCGGCGCGGCGGTCATTATCAGTTCGGCCGAACGCGCCCGCGATCTGCGCCAGCGGCCGGTCTACATCATGGGCGTGGCGGAGGGGCATCCCGACTCGCCGAGCACGATCACCCAGCGCCCGGACATGACGCGGCTCGGCGTGGCCAAGGCGGCGCCGAAGGCGTTCGCGATGGCGGGGGTGACGCATGCCGACATCGATGTCGCGGAAATCTACGACTGCTTCACCTACATCGTGATGTGCCAGATCGAGGATCTCGGCTTCTGCAAGAAGGGCGAGGGCGGTGCGTTCGTGGAGAACGGCGCGCTGGGGCTCGGTGGGCGGCTGCCGGTGAACACGCATGGCGGGCTGCTGTCGCAGGCGCACATGGCGGGGATCAATCATGTGGTGGAGCTGACGCGCCAGCTGCGCGGCGAAGGCGGCAAGACCCAGGTGGCGGATGCGGAGATCGGGCTGGTGACCGGCTATGGCGACATGGGCGACGGCTCCGTCGCCATCATGCGGAGGGGCTGAGACGATGGACGACATCGCCTACACGAAGCTGGTTCCCACGCCGTCGCCGACGTCGCAGCCGCATTGGGACGGGCTTAATCGGCATACCTACCTGTTGCAGAAATGCAGCGACTGCGGCCGCATCCGGCATTATCCCCGCCCGGTGTGCGACGGTTGCTATTCGATGCGCTACGACTGGGTGGCGGCATCGGGGCGCGGCAAGATCCATAGCTGGACCGTGACCTACCATCCGTTCCATCCAGGCTGGAAGGAAGACCTGCCCTATATCCTCGCCACCGTCGATCTGGAGGAGGGGGTGCGGATGAACGCGCAATTGCGCGGCGTCGAACAGTCGGAGCTGAAGATCGGCTTGCCGGTGCGGATCGACTACGAGACGGTGAAGGACGGCCTGACGCTGC
>PKWQ01000275.1 GCA_003133265.1 Acetobacteraceae bacterium | reverse complement strand
CGCGCTCGGCCGCCGCCTCGGCAATCGCCAGCTTGGAGCGGACGGAACCCGAGAGATAGGCGTCGTCGGTCTCCCAGGCTTCGGTGTCCGGATTGCGGAACACTGCTGCGCCGAGCTGGGCCAGCGCGGTCTCCGGATCGCGGTCGAGCAGTTCGGCGAGGTGATCGATATCCACGCGGCCGGTCTCGTTGAGGGTGACGGCGAGCGCGTCAGCCGCGGTCGCGATCAGTGGCGCGGCGGGCGGAGCGATCACCCGCTCGCGGAAGATCGGCCCCATGCGGGCGAGGCCGCTTTCCAGGTCATGATCCTCGATGCTGGCGACCAGCCAGCAATCGGGGTCGTCGGCGAACGGTGCCAGGTTCGGCCGGCGATGGGTTTCCCGTTCCTCGCCGGTTTCCGGGTCGGTGGTGACCGAGACGACGGTGTGGTTGATCGGCCCGAAGCCACGGACGAAGCCGCTGTAGGCGATGCGTAGCCTGACCTGCGCGGGCGCCCACGGTTGGTCGGCGGCCTGGGCGCGCAGCACGTCACGCACCGCGTCACGGATCGGCAGCAAAGCGAGGATGATCTTGGCATTCTTGGCGAAGATGCCGTCGCCGCCCTTGCCCGGCTTGATCGGGGTAGGGCAGGGGGCGCCGTCCACGATCTGCATCAGCCGGCCGGCTTGGTCGGGCAGGTAGGAGCCTTCCTTGACGGTGGCGCCCTCGGCCGCTGTGCCTGGGGGCGGCCCGGTCTCGTCGTCGGCTTCATCGAGGGACTCTGCCGACGCGGTGAAGATCGAGCGGGGCAACCGGTCAAGTGCTGTGGCCAGCAAGATCTCAAGCGAAGCACTGCCTGGGCGTGGCAGGCAGGTGTAGGTGAGGGCAGGGCCGTAAATGCCGTGCCGCAATGCATGATCGCCCAGCACCATCTCCGGATGCTCGGCGAAGTAGCGGTTCACCTGGATGGTGGGTGAGGCTGGACTCTTGGTGTCGGCGGCTTCGTCGTCCTCCTCATCCGACGATGCCGGCTGAACCGGGGCGAGGTCGATCCATGCCGCTCCACCCGGCGCCGCCCCGGTGTCGCGGCGCTGAAACACCAATATGTCGATCACCACCTCGGTGCCGGCACTCGCGTGCATGCTGCCCTCGGGCAGGCGCACCGCGCCGACCAGATCGGCCATGCCGGCGATGTGGTCCCGCGCCGTGGTGTTGTTCTTGTCCATGGTGCCGGTGCTGGTGGCGAACAGCGCGAGGCCGCCGGGGCGCAGCCGCGCGATTGAGCGGGCGATGAAATAATCATGCAACCGCAGCCCCAAAGCCCGGGTGACGGGATCGGCCCGCACCACGCGATCGGAGAACGGGGGGTTGCCGATCACGAGGTCGAAGCGCCCGGTCAACGGGCTTCGCGTGTAGTCCTCGCACCGCACCCGGGCCTCCGGATGCACAAGGTGCGCGATGCGGGCGGTGATCGGGTCGTATTCGATGCCGGTGAGCTGGCAGGTCTGGCGCAGCGCGGCGGGCAGCAGGGCGAAGAACAGGCCGGTGCCCATGCCGGGTTCCAGCACGCGGCCGCCGGTGAAGCCGAGGTGGCCGGCGGCTCGCCAGAGTCCACGAATGATCATCTCCGGCGTGTAGTGGGCATACTGTGTGGCGCGCTGCAGGGCGGCATATTCCTCCGGGGTGACGGCGACTTCCAGCGCCGCGCCGATCTCCTGCCAATCGGCGCGTAATTCTGCCTCGCCAGGGCGGCGAAAGCAGTTCTGCGCCAGCTCCGTCGCGCCGAAGCCAACGAAGCGCAGCAGTTGCGCCTGCTCGTCCGGGGTTGGTGCGCCGCCTGACTGCTCGAGCGTCTTCGACAGGTTGATCGCGGTGACGTTGTCGCGCGCCCGCGCCGGCCAACCGCAGCCAAGCTGGCGGTCGCCGGCGAGATAGTAGTTGCTGCCGCGTGCGGCTTGCGTGGTCGCAGGCGGCGGTGTGTTGCTGTTGTCGTCGTCATCATCGTTGGCCGGGTCACACGCGTCGGGGTCTGTGGCATCGAGCCGTGCGTGCTGGGTCCAGCCGGGCAACACGGTGTTATCGAACAGGTTGAGCGTGAATGCGCTGGTATCGGGCATGGTGGTTTCCTCGTGCGAGCAGCCGAACGGCTTCGGCCGCCTGGAAGCGGTCGAGCCGGACGGCTGAGGGTTGATCGGGAGCGAAGGGGGCTGACCGGTTCGCGGTCAGCGCGCCCGCGTCAGGCGGCGAGCGGCATTGTCTCCGACATTTCCGCCGCGTTGCCATCGCCGGCGCTGGGCACGCTCTCCGGCGATCCGGCCTGGCTGTTCGCGTAGTCGGGATGGAAGGCGAGCAGGTAGTCGGCGATGCGTTGTGCGTCCGCCGCCGCGCGGAAAATCTCCTTGCGGTCCGATCGCAGCTTCTCCAGCCAGGACGCGACGTAGGCGGCGTTGTTGGAGAAGTCGCAGTCGGCGATCCCGAGTTCGGCGCAGACCATCATCTGGCCGATCTCGGCGCGAAGCTCTTCTCTCGCGTAGTCATGCGAACCGAACGCATTGCGCAGATCGCGTTTGAGTCGTGATTCCGCACCGGTCCAGTGGCCAGCTTCATGAATCATGGTCCCACAGAATCCCTCCGCCGTCGCGAAGGCCGATCGTG
>PKWQ01000079.1 GCA_003133265.1 Acetobacteraceae bacterium | reverse complement strand
GCGGCCGTGCCAGGCGATGATCTTGACGCCGGTTTCGCGGGCAATGTTGCGCGCCAGAAATTCATCGGGGATCATGATGACTTCGGGGACGCCGAGGGATTCGATGACTCTGCGCGCATTGCCCGAGGTGCAGCAGATGTCGGACTCCGCCTTCACCGCCACCGAGGTGTTGACGTAGGTGACGATCGGCACGCCCGGATATTGCTGGCGCAGCAGCCGCACGTCCTCGGCGGTGATCGATTCCGCCAGCGAGCAGCCGGCGGCGAGGTCGGGGATCAGCACGCGCTTGTCGGGGTTCAGCAGCTTTGCCGTCTCCGCCATGAAATGCACGCCGGCCAGCACGATGGTGTCGGCCTCGACCTTCATCGCTTCCCGCGCCAGCGCCAGGCTGTCGCCGACGATGTCGGAGACGCAGTGGAAGATCTCCGGGGTCTGGTAGTTATGCGCCAGGATGACGGCGTTGCGGCTGCGCTTCAGCTCCAGGATGGCGTCGATGTCGTCGGCGAAGACCGGCCACTCGAACGGCGGGATGACGGTCTTCACCCGGTAATAAAGCAGCGCGGCGCGCGACAGGGTATCGGTTGCGGACAGGGCGGCGGACATCGGGATTTCCTCCATGCTCAGTATGAGCATTATAGGGACCACCGGCCATATGGTGGCTTCCGTCCGTTATGCTAGGGGGGAGTATAAGGCTGTCAAGGGTGCTCAGCGGCCGGTCAGGCAGTCGCCTAGAGCGGCTATACCGCGCGCGACAGCGGCAGCTTGGTGCCGGCGATGGCGCGCTCCACCTGCACCTCGCGGCGGAAGCGGAACAGCTTGGCCGGGCGGCCGCCGGTCTCCGTCGCCATCTCGCCGGTTTCCTCCACCAGATCCTGCTGGTCGATCAGCCGGCGGAAATTCTGCTTGTGCAGCAGCCGCCCGGCCAGCGCCTCCACCGCGCGCTGGAGTTGCAGCAGGGTGAAGCGCGGCGGCATCAGTTCGAACACCACCGGACGGTATTTGATCTTGGCGCGCAGCCGGGCGATGGCGGTGGCCAGGATGCGGCGATGGTCGTGCAGCATCGGCTCGCCCGGCACCGGCATCGACGCCTCGATGCCGAACGGCGAGGCTTCCGCGACCAGTTCGGCCTCGTACAGCAGCTCGTAGCGTTGCAGCACCAGCTCCTCGTTCCAGGGCCGTCCGTTCAGTCCGAAGGTGATGTCGGCCCGCTGCCGCCGCTCGCGCCGCGAAACGGCGTCCTCGGCGGCATCGACCCAGGAACGCAGGCAGGGGGCGATCCGGTCCGCCACGATCGCGGCTCCCCGGTCGCGGTGGTCTTCCCACGGGAAATAGCGGTACCAGCTTTGCCAGCTGACGGCGTTGCCGCCGGTGGTCCGCGCTTCCCGGGTCAGGCCGAGATAGGAGATCGAGATCACCCGCCGCTCCGCGCCCTCCATCGTGCGGTCGCTGTCGGCGAAGGTATAGAGCTGTTCGACATAGCCGAGCCGATGATGGGTCTGTTGCTCCACCCACTGGCGCAGCGCCGATTGCAGGGAGCGGTGCGCGGATTCGAACGGGCCGGAGGGCAGCGCCGCCGCGTCCTCGATGGTTAGCACGCGCGGCATGTCGCCGCTGACCGCCACGATCACCGCGATCAGTTCGGCGGCGGTGGCCGGTTCCTTGGCGGACTTGCGCGAAATGCGGGCGGAGTCGGGCATGGCCGCATGATACGCGGTTTAGCCGTCGTCAGCCGGCCGTTTTCACCCCCAGCCGCCCGGCCAGGTCCTGGATGAACTGCCAGGCGACGCGCCCGGAGCGGCCGCCACGGGTGACGGACCACTCGACCGCCTGGGCGTGCAGTTCCTCCTGACCGATCGGCAGCCGCATAGCCGCCGCGTAGCCGTCGACCATGGCGAAGAAGGTCGGCTGGTCGCAGTTGTGGAAGCCGATCCACAGCCCGAAGCGGTCGGACAGCGACACCTTCTCCTCCGTCGCCTCGGACGGGTTGATGGCGGTGGAGCGCTCGTTCTCGATCATGTANNGCATCAGGTGCCGGCGGTTGGAGGTGGCGTAGAACAGCACGTTCTCCGGCCGGCCCTCGATGCCGCCGTCGAGCACCGATTTCAGCGCCTTGTAGTCCGCGTCCTCCTTCTCGAACGACAGATCGTCGCACAGGATCAGGCAGCGGCGGCTCTCGTCGCGGAGCACGTTCAGCAGGTCGGGCAGGGTGCGGATGTCCTCGCGGTGGATTTCGATCAAAGCGAGGCTGCCCGGCAGTTCGGCGTTGGCGATCGCGTGCGTCGCCTTCACCAATGAGGATTTGCCCATGCCGCGCGCGCCCCACAGCAGCGCGTTATTGGCCGGCAGGCCTTTGGCGAAGCGCTCGGTATTCTCCACCAGCACGTCGCGCACGCGGTCGATGCCCTTGAGCAGCGACATCTCGACGCGGTTGACGCGCTTGACCGGCGCGAGCCGGCGTCCGTCCGGCTGCCAGATGAAGGCGTCGGCGCCGGCGAGGTCGGGCACCGGGGCACGTTGCGGCGCCAGCCGCT
>PKWQ01000370.1 GCA_003133265.1 Acetobacteraceae bacterium | reverse complement strand
ATGACCCAGCGCGAGGCGCTGCGGATGATCTTCGTGGCGGGATTTTCAATGGCGAAGGAAGTGACGAATGTCTCCGGGCGCGGCGTGGGGATGAGCGTGGTGCGGGTGAATGTGGAGCGGCTCAAAGGATCGATCCAGCTTCAATCCGCGCCGGGCAAAGGCACGAGCATCAGCATCCTGCTGCCGGTCACGCTCGCCACCGTGCGGGTGCTGATCGTGGAGGTCAACGGCCACCCCTATGGGCTGCCGGCGGAATGCGTGCAGGTGTTGCGGATGGTCGCTGCTGCGGATGTGTTCACGGTCGAGGGCCGGACCGCGGTCTTGCACCAGGGTCGGTCGGTTTCGCTCGCCAGGCTGGCCGATCTGCTGGAACTGCAGCGGGCGACGGGGCGGGGGAAGGACCGCAATGCGCCGGCTGCATCCCCTTGCGTGCTGCTTTCCGTGGGCGGCGAGCCGTTTGGCGTTTTCGTCGACGCCTTGCTTGATGAGCAGGAAGTGGTGCTCAAGCCGCAAAGCGCGCTGCTCGAGCGCGTGCGCAACGTCGCCGGCGCCACCATTCTGGACAGCGGTGAGATCTGCATGGTGTTGAACCCACAAGATTTGCTGGTTTCCATCCGCAAGGGTGCGGCGCCGGCGGCGGCGCCCGGCGCCGAGGCCGGCGAGGTGGCCGTGAGGAAAAAGGCGATCCTGCTCGCCGAGGACAGCATCGTCACGCGCACCCAGGAGACGCGCATCCTGGAAAACGCCGGCTACGAGGTGGTCACAGCGGCCGACGGCCTCGATGCCTGGAACCAACTCGCCACGCGCGCCTTCGACGCAGTGGTCACCGACATCATCATGCCGAACCTGGACGGCCTCGGCCTGGCCGAAAAAATCCGCCACGAACCGAAATACGCCGAGTTGCCGATCATCTTGGTGACATCGCTCGCGTCGGACGCGGACAAGCGGCGCGGCCTTGAGGCGGGCGCGAACGCCTACATCACCAAGCCCGCCTTCGATCAACAGGTGCTGCTTGACTGTCTTGAAAGGCTGATCTGATGAACGCATCATCCGCAAACGGCGCCGGGGGCGACATCCGCGTCCTGCTGGTGGACGACTCGCCGATTGCCATTGAGCTGATCCGCCGCATGCTCGCGACCGCGCCCGAAATCCAGGTCGTCGGCAGCGCCGGCAACGGCGTGGAAGCGCTGGCGCTGATATCTCAGGTCCGGCCGGACGTCATCTGCACCGATCTGCACATGCCGAAGATGGACGGCCTCGAATTGACGCGGGAGGTGATGGTGCGGCACCCGCTTCCGATCCTGGTGCTGAGCATTTCGGTCCAGGCGGACCAGGAGCACAACATCTTTCAGATGCTCGAGGCCGGCGCGCTCGACATCCTGGCCAAACCGCGCGGCGGGCTGGAATCCGACTTCGGCGTCACGGCGCACGATCTCATCACAAAAATCAGGATCCTGAGCGGCGTCAAGGTCATCGGCAGGCGTCGAGCAGTAGTGGGCACTGCGACGACGCCAATACTGCCATCATTGTTCAGCCTGAGCGCAATCCCGCCGCGCATCGTTGGCATTGGCGCCTCGACCGGCGGACCGCAGGCGCTGGAACAGATTCTGGGACAACTGCCGGCGGATTATCCGCTGCCGCTGCTGTGCGTGCAGCACATCGTCGAAGGTTTCATGCAAGGGCTGGTTGCCTGGCTGGCGGGTTGTTGCCGGATTCGGGTCTGCACCGCTGACGAGGGGGCCCAGCCGCTGGCCGGAACCGCTTATTTCCCGCCCGATAACCGGCATCTGGAGATCGATGACGGCGGGGTTTTCCGCTGCTCAAGTGCATTGCCCCTGGCCGGGCACCGACCATCAGTCGATATTGCCTTCAGTTCTCTCGCCCGTCGACATGGCGCTGCCGCCGCAGGTGTGCTGCTCACCGGTATGGGCCAGGACGGCGCGCTGGGAATGCTCGACATTGCGCGCGCGGGCGGACTGACCATCGCGCAGGACGAGGCATCGAGCGTGGTTTTCGGCATGCCCAAGCGCGCGATCGAGCTGGGCGCCGCGCGTCATGTGCTGCCGCTCGATCAAATCGGCCCCGCCTTGCGCGCCCTCGGGGCCGGGGTGGGTCGCCTCTGACAGAGCGGCCAATTTGGGAGAACAAAAATGGATCAAAAACCTGCAGCCATAGAAACTCCTGCCAATTCGGCGCTTGTCGATCGACGCGCGACGATACTCATCGTCGAGGATAGCCCGGTTCAGGCCGAGTTGTTGCGCCGGGCACTTGAAGGAGCCGGCTACCAGGTGATCGTGGCCGGCGATGGCGCCGAAGGCCTTGCGATGGCCAAAGCTCACCATCCCGTCGCGGTGGTGAGCGACATCAACATGCCGGTGATGGACGGCTACGCGATGTGTCAGGCTATACGCCGCGAGGCCGCGCTGAAAACAACCCCGGTAATCCTGCTGACCATGATGTCCGACGTCGAGGACGTGATCCACGGGCTGAACGCTGGTGCCGATGCTTACCTGACCAAGCCCTACAATATTCCATCCCTCGTTAGCCGCCTTGCATCGCTGCTGGCGTATCCGCCGGTTCCGCCGCCTGTGGCAGAACGGAGAACATTGAAAGTGCGGCTTGCAGGCGAAACCCGTGTCGTCGACGCGCACGGCCCGCGGTTGCTGAACCTGCTGATATCGACCTATGAAAACGCCGTGCTGCAGAATCGTGAGTTGACCGCGACGCAGCAGGCATTCGAAGACCTCAACCAGCAACTGGCGCAGAAAGTAGAGGAGAAAACCGCGACGATCGCGGCTTCCGAAATTATGTATCGGCGCCTGTTCGAGGCTGCGCGGGACGGGATCCTGATTCTCGACGTCCAGAGTGGGCAGATCGTCGACGTCAACCTCTTCATGATCGAGTTGCTCGGCTACACGCGCGAGCAGTACCTGGGCAAGAAACTGTGGGAGATTGGTCCGTTCAAGGATACCGCGGCAGCGAAAGCCACGTTCGACGAACTGCAGAAAAAGAAGTATGTGCGCTACGAGGGCCTTCCGCTGCGTACCGCAGACGGGCGGGACATCGACGTCGAGTTTGTCAGCCACGTCTATCGGGTTAACGGCGGCGAGGTGATCCAATGCAACATCCGCGACATCACCGAGCGCAAGCGGGCCGAGCGGGAGCTCAGGCGGCTGAACTGGGCGTTGCGCGCGCTCAGCCAGAGCAACTCCGCGCTGGTGCACGCCGGAACCGAGCAGGAACTGTTCCAGGCGTGCTGTGACGCCATCGCGGGCACCGAGGTCTATCCGCTCGCCTGGATCGGCCGCACCATTGACGACCCGGCGCATTCAATCGAAGTTGCCGCGGCCGCCGGCAAGGCGGTCAAGTACATGCAAGACTTCGAGGTGTCATGGGGCGACACGCCGCAGGGCAGTGGGCCGACGGGCACGGCGATCCGCACCGGCGCGACGCAGGTCGCCAACAATTTGGCCGAGAGCGCCGCGTACTTGCCATGGATCGAGGGTGCGCACGCGCACGGACTCGCAAGTTCCATCTCCTTGCCGATTCGCGCCAACGGTTCGGTCATGGGGGTCTTGACCATTTATAGCCGCGAAGTGAATGCGTTCAATCGGCCCGAGGTCGATCTGTTCGAGGAACTCGCGGCAGATATCGAGTATGGCATCGCCTCTCGCCGCACCAGCAGCGAACGCGACCACCTGCAACAAGAACAATTGCTCAGCGTGGAGCGCCTGAAAAGCGCCCTGGTCGGGACTATCGCGGCCGTGGCGCGCACGGTGGAGAAACGTGACCCCTACACCGCCGGCCACCAGCAGCGCGTGGCGGAGTTGTGTGTGGCCATCGGTCGGAAACTGGATTTGACAGAGGATCGCCTTGAAGGCTTGCGCCTCGGCGCCACCATCCACGACATCGGCAAGATCTACGTGCCGGCCGAGATCCTGAACCGCCCGGGCAAACTCACGGCGCCGGAATTCGAGATCATCAAGTCGCACCCGCAGGTCGGCTACGAAATCATCAAGGACGTGAAACTCCCGTGGCCGGTCGCTGACATGATCCTCCAGCACCACGAGCGGCTGGACGGGTCGGGCTACCCGCAAGGGCTGAAAGGCGACGAGATCATTTTAGAGGCGCGCATCCTCGCCGTCGCCGACGTGATCGAAGCGATGTCCTCGCACCGCCCCTACCGTCCGGGTCTCGGGCTCGACGCGGCGCTGACGCAAATAAGACAGGAAGCCGGCACCAAGCTCGATCCGCAGGTGGTCGATGCCTGCGAGCGTGTCTTCCGCGAGCAGGGCTTTGCGTTCACGAAAACATGACGCTCAACCTCCGCACTCTCGTCGTGCTGCTGCTGAGCGCCGTGCTGATGGCATTCACGTTCTTATGAGGAAGGTGTGCGGAAGTCAAAAACCGGGAAGACCGGTGAATTCATACGTCGAGTGGCTGCGTTCCGAAAGTCTATCTGTTGGCTTCGGGCAGGAAGCAGCAGGCGGCCAACGTCCACAATTTTGTCGCAAAAACTGCTTGCGGTTCGCCGCGATAAACCCACAGTCGGACTCCCTCAATCAACATGGAGTCCATCATGGAAAAAACCACTGACCACGCAAAACACACCCCCTGGAACAAGGGAGTGATCGTCGGACAAAAGTCACCGTTCAAGCTGAAAGAGATTTGGGCCATTCGGGTCCGACTTCAACTTCAACACCGAGTTCGTGAACTAGCCATGTTTGACTTGGGCTTGGACAGCAAACTGCGGGCCTGTGACCTGGTAAAGATGCGAGTGCGCGACATCTGCCATGGCGAGCACATCTCACCCAGAGCAACCATGATGCAGCAAAAGACCTCGCGACCCGGTCAGTTTGAAATAACCCAACCGACCCGTGACGCAGTCAGCGACTGGATCAAGGAGGCCAAACTCGGGCAGGACGATTACTTGTTCCCCAGCCGCATTCATGAGTCACCGCACATAGGAACCCGTCAATACGCCCGCATCGTTGATTCTTGGGTGACCAAGATCGGGTTGAATCCGTCCGAATACGGAACACATTCGATGCAACGAGCCAAGGCATCATTGATCTACCGGCAGACGAAAAATCTGCGTGCTATGCAACTGCTTCTTGGTCACACCAAATTGGAGAGCACCGTGCGCCACCTTGGCATTGAGGTGGATGATGCTTTGGAAATGACCGAGCAAACAGAAATTTGATCTGTGGTAGATGCCCAGCAACAAAAAGGCGCTTGTTTTCTGGGCATCCAGAAAGCGGGTATTGGCGGCCGTCGGGTTACGCTGCGTAAGCTGCCTTACCCATCGTCATAACCAACACAATCTGCACTTTGTCCTTTGCTCACGTTCCACTCACGCCTGCCACCAACTATCGCCGACGATGAAACTATGACCTCCTGTCTTCCCGCTCGTAGAACACGACACCGACCCGCTGAATATGGGCCTCAAGCTCAGGGTGCTTGAACTCTGCAAACACCGACAGATCAATGGTGTAGGGCAGCAATAGATCGTCCAGGGCGTCGGCAATGGTGGCGCACAGGGCGGATGTCAGGCCCGTGCCAAAAAGGGTTAGGTCAATATCAGACCTTGCTGTTCCAACTTGGTGAGCGGACGTTGTTGGGCGAGTTCCACCACCTCGGCGAGCGTTTGCAGCGCTTTGCGGTAACTATTGAAACGCTGCTTCCAGCGAATGCCTTCGGTCATGGTGTTCACCTGTTTCGGGTGAGTTTACACATCCGAAAATTTTCAGAATTTCCTTACCTCAACCTCGTGCTTTTGCAGGGCGTAACCCATCTGCCGCGGCGAGATCTTCAGCAAGCGCGCGGCCTTGGCCTGGACCCAACCGCAGCGCTCCATGGCCCAGATCAGGCGGTCGCGTTCACCCTCGGGCTTGCCGTCGTCGGGCACAACGGCGCCAGCGGGCGCGGCCGCCATGTCCGCGACTTCGTCACCGAACGGGCCGGACACCAGCGTGGTGTCCGCGGACGTGAGCGCCAGCGACCCTGATTCGATCTCGGCGCCGGCATGCGATGGCGCTGTCGCCACTTCGACGATGGGGATGTCGGCCAGGCGCATGGGACGCACCGCGTCTTCGCGATCGATGTGGTGTAGCACCTGGGTCAGGCAGCGGTTTTCCCGGCACGGAAAAGCGAAGTCGGTGATGACGTCGTCGTGCGTCATGGTGGCCGTGCGTTCCACGCAGTTTTCCAGTTCCCGCACGTTGCCGGGCCAATAGCAACTGCTCAGCACGCGCATGGCGGAAGTGCTGAACTGCGTGCTGCGTGCGTTATCGCGGTTGAAGCGATCCAGAAAATGCTGCGCCATCGCCGGGATGTCTTCGCGCCGCTCGCGCAGCGGCGGCAACTGGATGCTGACCACGTTGATGCGGTAGTAGAGGTCGGCGCGGAACTCGCCCGCCTGCACCATGCGCTCGAGGTTGCGATTCGTGGCCAGGATCAGGCGCACGTCCACCTTCACCGGCGCGCTCCCCCCCACGCGCTCGAACTCGCGCTCCTGCAGCACGCGCAGCAGCTTGGCCTGGAACGAGGCTGAGATGTCGCCGATCTCGTCCAGGAACAGCGACCCTCCCTGCGCCAGTTCGAAGCGGCCCTTGCGCTGGCCTTGGGCACCGGTGAAGGAGCCCTTCTCGTGCCCGAACAGCTCGCTCTCCAGCAGCGACTCGGTGAGGGCCGCGCAGTTGACGCAGACAAAGGCTTCGCCCTTGCGCGGCGACAGATTGTGGATGGCGCGCGCGATCATCTCCTTGCCGGTACCGCTCTCACCGCGCAGCAGCACGGTGGTGCGTGCCGGCGCGACCCGATGCACCTGCTCGAACACCTCCTGCATCGGTGCGGACACGCCCACCACGTGCTGGATCTTCTGGCTCGGTTTAAGCACCTTGTACATGCGACGCGCCTCGTCCTGCAGGCTGTCGTGGGCGGCGCTGACGCTGCGCTGCAACAGCAGCGCCTGCCCCATGAGCGTGGCCACCATCTTGAGCAACTGCAAGTCGCCGGAGAACACGCGGCGTTCGTCCGGATTCAGGCAATCGACGGCCAGCACACCGACGGTGTGGCGGTCCGCGCGGATCGGCGTGACCAGCATGGCCACGGCCATTCCGGGCGACTGGTCGGCGCCGCCGGTGCGATTCAGAAACAGCGGCTCGGTGCGCACGTCGGGCACGATCACCTGAATGCCGTTGGCATAGACGCGGCCCACGATGCCCTCGCCTGCCTTGAACTGCATGCGCTGCTGCTCTTCGCGGGTCAGGCCCACCGCGCACAGGCCGCGCAACTGACCCTCAGGCTCGCTCAGCACCACGAAGGCGCGGCGCCAGTCGAAGGCGTGCAGCAAATAGTTCAAGGCTTCGCGAAAAGTCTTGGCCACGTCCAGCGAAGTGGCCAGCGTCTTGCTGACCTCGTAGACCGCGTCCAGCTCGCGGCGAGCCTCCATCACCTGTGTGTTCACCATGTTGAGCCCCCTTTCGGGCAATGTTGGTCCCGTCACGTCGAACCCCTGCTGCCCCGGCACCGGTTTGCACCAACAACGGGCCAAGCCGGCACTGCAACAGCGTCTGACACAGGTCACGCAAGTAACGTACCAAGACCTAAAGAAAAAGGGCGGAAAGGGTGATGCGTCTATTTCCGACAAACAAGACAAGCGAGCCCCGAAGTCCCAAGCCGTTCGCGCACAAAAGCAACAATCGGCGCGCGAAAAAGTCCCGATCCGGCGCCAAAGGGCATGGCACCGAAATTGCGATGAAGCGGGTGTCCATCCTCTCTTTCCAGGAGCCTTACATGCCGCTCAGCAGCCAAGATCAAGTCACAGCTCCCAGCACTGCACCCGTGTACCTTGATTACGCGGCCACGACACCGGTGGACCCGCGCGTGGCGCGCAAGATGATCCCCTACTTGACGGAGTTGTTCGGAAACCCTGCAAGCCGCTCGCACGCTTTTGGGTGGGCAGCGGACGAGGCGGTGGAACTGGCACGCGAGCAGGTTTGTGCACTCATCAACGCCGACGCGCGCGAGCTGGTCTGGACCTCGGGTGCGACCGAATCGAACAACCTCGCCATCAAGGGTGCGGCGCACTTCCACCGCGCCAAGGGGCGGCACCTGATAACGCTGGCGACCGAGCACAAGGCGGTGCTGGACAGCATGCGCGAGCTCGAACGCGAAGGCTTTGAGGTGACGGTGCTGCCGGTGCAGGGCAGCGGTCTGCTGGATCTGGCGCTGTTCGAGGCGACTTTGCGTCCCG
This sequence comes from Acetobacteraceae bacterium, assembly GCA_003133265.1. GTDB lineage: Bacteria > Pseudomonadota > Alphaproteobacteria > Acetobacterales > Acetobacteraceae > PALSA-911. The sequence goes on along the minus strand of PKWQ01000370.1, from coordinate 340 downwards.
ACACCGTGCTGGCCTCGGTGATGATGGTGAACAACGAAACCGGCGTGGTGCAGGACGTGGCTGCGATCGGCGCGCTGTGCCGCGCCAGGGGCGTGTTGTTCCATGTGGACGCCGCGCAGGCCGCAGGAAAAGTCGCGATCGACCTGGAGCAATTGCCGATCGACCTGATGTCGCTGTCGGCGCACAAAATTTACGGCCCCAAGGGAATCGGCGCGCTCTACGTGCGGCGCAAACCGCGCGTGCGCATCGACGCCCAGATACACGGCGGCGGGCACGAGCGCGGCCTGCGAAGCGGCACCCTGCCCACGCACCAGATCGTCGGCATGGGCGAGGCCTACCG
>PKWQ01000449.1 GCA_003133265.1 Acetobacteraceae bacterium | reverse complement strand
GAATCCGCGCTGGACCCGGCGGAGGAACGCGGCCTCGGTCCCGTTCACCGGCCCGTCGGCGCGCGCGATGGCGAACAGCCCAGCCAGCACTTCCTCCAGCATGCCGCGATTGTCGGCGAAGGCCTCGCCCAGCTGATCGGCGAAGCTCTCGAAGCCGCCGTTGCTGTCGCNNCTTGGCCGACAGCACGACCACGGCGATGGCGAACAGCTGGTCGCGCCGGCCGAACAGCGCGGCGACGGCGGCGGGGTTGAAGGACTGCCCGGTGCCGAACGGCAGCCTCGGACGGGGCATGGCGCCGGTATCCGCCGCATGGCCGAGTGCCGCGCCGATGATGGCGCCGGGCGGTCCGCCCATGGCGAAGCCAGCCACGCCGCCGATGATCTTGCCCCAGATGCCCATCAGCGGCCCTTAGCACGCAGAGGTTGACGCGGGCAAAACACGCGCGGGTCTTGCCCGGCCACCGGACCGGTGCCGACCTCGCGTTATGGAAGCGGCTCGTCCGGGCCGTCCACCGTGACATAATCATGCCCGAATGCCGCGTCCCGCTGCTGGAACGCATATTTCACCCCGTGCGCCTTCATCGTCTCACGGAACGCCCGCGCCTTCGGGGCGATGTGCCCGCGCGCGTCGATCTCGGCGCCGATGCGCTGCAACGTGCGCGCGCCCATCAGCTCCAGCCCGAGATTGACCAGCCGCTTGTTGGCGGACAGCAAATGCGGATCGACCAGTCCCATCCGGCCGGCCAGCCGCATCACCTCCGCCTCCAGTTTTGCCGCCGGCACGGATTTCAGCGCCAGCCGGATCTTCGCCGCGTCCTTCCCGGTCAGGCTGTCGCCGGTCAGCAGCAGCCGCTTCGCCCATTGCGGGCCGCAGTGATACAGCCACATCGAACCCGGCGGCGTGCCCAGGTCGCGCACCGGCGGAAAGCCGATCCGCGCGTCGTCGGCGACGATTACCATGTCGCAGAACCAGGCGAGTTCCGTCCCGATGCCGATGCAGGTGCCATGCACCTGGGCGATCACCGGCTTGTGCATGTCGAACAGGGCGATGCGCAGCCGCTGGCCCAGTTCCAGCCGCCAGACGTCGTCGTCTATCTCCTGCCGCCCGCGATACTCCGGCCCGCGCTGGGTCGAGAATTCCGACAGGTCGGCGCCGGCGCAGAAATGCGGCCCGGCGCCGCGCAACACGACGCAATGCACCGCGTTGTGTTCGTCCGCGTCGAGCAACGCCGCGTTCAGCTCGCGCAGCAGTTGCAGGCTGAGCGCGTTGCGCTTCTCCGGCCGGTTCAGCGTGACGATCGCCGTCGTGCCCTGGACCGCGTAGGTGATGGCTTCGTATTCCATTGTTCCCTCCCGATTTTCCGGTGACGCAAGCAGAGCGATACTGAACACCCGTTGCAACCGGGAGGAAACAGCGACCGTTCCGTCCATTCGGATTATTCGGGCTTGCGCGCCGCGCCGGTCCATTGTCCTGATGCGCGCGAACCGGGAGACAGGGATGACCGACGGCAAGTGGCAGTTCTGGATCGATCGTGGCGGCACCTTCACTGACATCGTCGCGCGCGATCCGGCGGGGCATCTGTCCACTCACAAGCTGCTGAGCGAGAATCCGGGCCGCTACCAGGATGCCGCCATCGCCGGCATCAAGACCGTGCTGGGCCAGAAGCTGGACGCGCCGGTGCCGGCCGGGCGGGTCGATGCGGTCAAGATGGGCACCACGGTCGCCACCAACGCGCTGCTGGAGCGCACCGGGGATCGCACCCTGCTGGTGGTCAATCGCGGCTTCGCCGATGCGTTGCGGATCGGCAACCAGGCCCGGCCCCGGCTGTTCGACCTCCAGATCACGCTGCCGAGCCCGCTGTACGAGGAGGTGGTGGAGATCGCCGGGCGCGTCGGCGTGGATGGCGAGCAGATCGAGGCGCTGGACGAGCACGTGGCGCGCGAGGCCTTCGCCGCCGCCCGCGCCAAGGGCATCGCCGCCTGCGCCATCGTGCTGATGCACGCCTGGAAATACCCGGAGCATGAGCGGCGTTTGGCGGAACTGGCGCGCGAGGCCGGCTTCACCCAGGTATCCGCGAGCCACGCCGTCAGCCCGCTGCTGCGTCTGGTGCCGCGCGGCGACACCACGGTGGTGGACGCCTATCTCTCGCCGATCCTGCGCCGCTATGTCGACCGGGTGGCGGCGGAACTGGCCGGCGTGCGGCTGTTTTTCATGCAGTCGAACGGCGGATTGGCCGAGGCCGGCGCCTTCCAGGGCAAGGACGCGATCCTGTCCGGCCCGGCCGGCGGCATCGTCGGCGCGGCGCGGACCGCCGCCATGGCGGGGCTCGACCGGATCATCGGCTTCGACATGGGCGGCACCTCTACCGACGTCGCGCTGTATGCCGGCGCGTTCGAGCGGGCGTTCGAGACCGAGGTGGCCGGGGTGCGGATGCGCGCGCCGATGATGGCGATCAACACGGTCGCGGCCGGCGGCGGCTCGATCCTGCATTTCGACGGCGCGCGCTTCCGGGTCGGGCCGGACAGCGCCGGGGCGCATCCGGGCCCGGCCTGCTACCGCAACGGCGGGCCGCTGACGGTGACCGACGCCAATGTCTGCGTCGGCAAGATCCAGCCCGGGCATTTCCCGGCGATCTTCGGCCCTGATGGAGACCAGGTGCTGGATGCGGACATCGTGGCGCGGAAATTCGCCACCCTGGCCGAGGAGATCGCCGCCGCCACCGGTACCCAACGCGATCCGCGCCAGGTGGCGGAAGGGTTCCTGGCCATCGCGGTCGCCAACATGGCCAACGCGATCAAGCAGGTCTCGGTGCAGAAGGGCCACGACGTCACCCGGTTCGCGCTGAACTGCTTCGGCGGCGCCGGCGGCCAGCATGCCTGTCTGGTCGCCGATGCGCTGGGGATGGAGACGGTGTTCATCCACCCCTATGCCGGCGTGCTGTCGGCCTATGGGATGGGGCTGGCCGACCAGAGCGCGATGCGCGAGCAGGCGGTGGAGGTGCCGCTGGAAGCGCACGAGATGGACGATCTCGTGGCGCTCGCCAACCGCCTCGCCGCCGATGCGACCGCGGCACTGATCGCCCAGGGGGCGGCGCTGGCGCACATCGTGACCCATCATCAGCTGCATCTGCGCTATGCCGGGACCGAGGCGGCGCTGATCGTCGCGCTGACCGAACAGGAGCGGATCGTCGCGGACTTCACCGAGGCGCACCGCGCCCGCTTCGGCTTCGCCACCCCCGGCCGCGCCCTGGTGGTGGAGGCGGTGGCGGTGGAGGCGCTCTGTGCCGGCGAGGCGGTGACCGAGACGCGGCTGCCCGCCCGAACCTCCGGCGCGCCGGAGCCGATCG
>PKWQ01000239.1 GCA_003133265.1 Acetobacteraceae bacterium | reverse complement strand
TCTTTTTCGCGTGCGATCGGACGCGCGGAGGCCGAGAACAGCCTTCGTGGCGATGGATGGGACGGTGTTGACCACACTCCGCTGTCGGTAGCCCTTGTCAGCGCAATTCACGCGCCGCACCCCAAATCATACAAAAACCAGAGTCCGACAGGCTGCTAGAAACCAATCGCCGACGACGGGCGGGATCGGGCCATCTGTCTTACGGGGCGGATGGCCGTCTTGCCGCGAGACTGCCGTCGCTCGCCAGCGCCTCCAGAGCGGCGCGGTCGAGGATCATCACGTCGGTGTTGGTTAGAAGCTCGATCAGCTTCTCGGCCCGCAAGCGGCCGAAGGCGCGGCTGACGGTTTCGATCCGCATGCCTAGATAATCGGCGATATCGCCGCGGCCCATCTTCAGGCTCAGCTGGTTGCGCGGCTGGCCGCACGGCACGCCCAGCACGCTCTGCGCCAGCAGGAAGGACGCCACCCGCTCGATCGAGGTCTTGCGGCCGAGCAGCAGCATCTGCTCCTGCGCCGCCACCAGCTCGTTCGCGGCCACGCTCAGCAGGCGCTTTTCCATGGCCGGGAAATCGACCATCAGATCCTTAAGCTTGGCGCGGGGGAAGCGGCAGTAGCGCACCGGCTCGATCGCTTCGGCGGTGAAGGCGTAGGTGTCGGAGACGGCCAGCCCGAGGAAGTGCCCGGTGCCGACGAAACCGACGATCTGCCGCCTGCCGTCGGGCAGTTCCTTGAACAGCCGCGCGGTGCCGGAGGAGATGTTGAAGAAGCTGTCGGCGGGATCGCCTTCCCGCACGAAGACCCGGCCCGCCGGCGCCTCGACGATGTGCGCCATGGACGCCAGCCGGTGCAGGTCGTGGTCGTCGATCGCGCCGCACGCGCTATGCACTCTGGCCCCGCAGGTGGTGCAAGGCATTGCCGCGAGAGCCTGTTCGATCACGACGGGACGAAGCTGTGGTCTGATCATCTGAGCCTCAAGCGGTAACGCAATGACAGCGACCGGAAAAAGCTGAGCCTTCCCGGGCCGCGCCGCAACCTAATTCAATCGGATGATCTCGGAAACGCACCGGCAGATCATTCGGTATCCGCCGGTGCCGGATCGTCGAGATCGCCGGACCAGATCAGCACCAGCCCGTCGCCAATATCCGGGCGGGCGCGGTATTTGGCCAGAGCGACCCGCTCCAGGCGTTGGCGCACCTTGAGGAAGCAGGCGAGCAGTTCCTGCGGTTTGGCGTAGCGCCGGTCGCTGATGTCCTGCAATGCCTCACGCGAGATGGCGCAGGGGACATGCTCGCCGTCGGCGTCGATCTCGAACAGCACGCGGGTCCGGTCCCAGCGCGGGTCCGCGAGCGGTTCGGCCTGCTCCTGGGCAGTCATGTCACGCACTCCTTTGTAGCGGGGGCTGGGGTAGTCGCGGCACCGCCCGGCCGGAGGGTGTTCCCGAACCGGCGTGCCTTCGGGCGTGCCGGCAGTATAGCTGAGATTGTCCGGGATGTGGCGGCGTTTCCGATGCCTCCAGGCGTCAGGCGGTCTCGGCCAGGATCAGACGCCGGCGCGGGGCCGGTTTCAGCGGCATGGCGGCGTACACGTCCTTCACCGCCTCGGTGATCGAGACCCCGGCGAGCCCGGGAACGGCGCGATGGCCGATGCGCTCCAGTAGCCGGGCGCTGCGCAGCACCAGGCGCACATTGGATGGCGGCAGGAACAGCGCGCCGTCGCGTCGCTCCACCCGGAACAACGTCGCGGCGAGCAACTGGCCGATCTGGCCGGCGGAATAGGGCTGGCCGTGGCCGAACGGGGTGGATTCCAGATGCGCCCACATGCCGCGCCGGTTGGGGGCGACGATCAGCAGGCGGCCGTCGTCCTTCAGCACCCGCCAGACCTCGCGCAGCATCCGCCGCGCGTTCTCCGCCGCCTCCAGCCCATGCACCAGGATGATCCGGTCGAAGCACAGATCGGGAAACGGCAGCGCGTCCTCTTCCGCCGTGCAGCTCAGGTTGGCGGCACCCGCCGGCCAGCGGGCGACACCGACCTGGGCCGGCGTCAGCGCCACGCACCGGGCCGCGTTTTCGCGCCAGAGCCGCAGATAGGGGGCGGCATAACCCATGCCCAGCACCGACTGGCCGCGCAGGTCCGGCCACAGCAGGGCAAGCCGCTCGCGCAGCAGCCGGGCTGTTACCGCGCCCCGTGCCGTAGCATAGAAATCCGCCGCCATATGCGCATCTGCCGCCATAATTATGCAGTATAACATGCTCGACGGTTTTCGCCGGTCCACGGCGCTGATAGGAATTTTGCCATGACACTCACCGTGACCCCGATCCCGCTGTTCAAGGACAACTATGCCTGGCTGCTGCGCGACAGCGGCAGCGGCGCCACCGCGGTGGTCGATCCCGCCGATGCCGGGCCGGTGGAGGCCGCGATCGAAGCGGCCGGCGGGCGGCTGGATCTGATCCTGCTGACGCATCACCATGCCGACCATGTCGGCGGCACCGACGCGGTGCGCGCCCGCTACGGGGCGAGCGTGGTCGGCGCGGCGGCGGATGCGCACCGGCTGCCGAAGCTGGATCGCGCCGTGCGCGAGGGCGACACGGTCGGCCTGGGCAATGCGGTCGGCAGCGTGATCGACACGCCGGGCCACACGCTCGGCCACATCGCCTTTCATTTTCCGGACGGGCCGGCGCTGTTCTGCGGCGATACGCTGTTCAGCCTGGGCTGCGGCCGGCTGATCGAGGGCACGGCGGCGCAGATGTTCGCCAGCCTGAAGAAGCTCGCCGCGCTGCCGCCCGACACGCTGGTCTATTGCGGCCATGAATATACCGAGTCGAACGCCCGCTTCGCCGTCACCGCGGAGCCGGGCAACGCGGCGTTGCAGGCCCGCGCCGCCGAGGTCGGGCGCCTGCGCGCCGCCGGCCGGTCCACCGTGCCCTCGTTGCTGGCCGAGGAACTGGCGGCCAACCCGTTCATGCGCGCCGCGACCGCCGAGCGGCTGGGCGAGATCCGGGCGGCGAAGGACCGGTTCTGATCAGCCCACGTTGATCAGTTGGGGTTGATTGCGGCCAGGATGGCGCCGCCGGTCAGGATCTGCGGCAGCACTACCGAGGCGCCGTTGCCGGTGGGGTAGAACACATACAGCGGCACCCCGTCGCGGCCGTGCGCGCGCAGGAAATCGGTGATCGCCTGATCCTGCCGCGTCCAGTCGCCCTTCAGGTAGGTGATGCCCTGCTCGGCGAAGGCCGTGCGCACGGTCTCGGTGCCGATCGCCACCCGCTCGTTCACCAGGCAGGTGACGCACCAGGCCGCCGTCATGTTGACGAACACCGGCTTGCCGGCGGCGCGCAGCGTCGCCAGCCGGTCCGAGGTGAAGGCCTCCACCCCCGTCTCGGCCGGCGCGGTGGCGGCCGGCGGGGTGGCGGCGATGTCGCTGGCCACGGCGGCGGCGGCGAGCAGGGCGGCGAAAGTGAGCGACTGGCCGAGGCGGCGGGCGCCACGGCTGGCGCTGTCCTGGGTAAGGCCCAGCGTCCAGGCGGCGAAGCCGATCAGCAGGATGCCGATGGCGGTGGCGAGCACGCCGGTGGGGCCGGCCTCCTGCGCCATCACCCAGACCAGCCAGACGGCGGCGCCATACATCGGAAAAGCCAGCGCCTGACGCAGGATGTCCATCCAGCGGCCGGGCCGGGGCGCGAGGCGGGCGAGGCCGGGGAGAGCGGCCAGCGCCACGTAGGGGCCGGCTAGGCCGAGGCCCATGGCGAGGAACACCAGGATGGTGACCGACGGCGGTGCCGCCAGCGCCCCGGCGATGGCCGCGCCCATGAACGGCGCGGTGCAGGGCGTGGCCACCACCACGGCCA
>PKWQ01000342.1 GCA_003133265.1 Acetobacteraceae bacterium | reverse complement strand
TCGGACTACGCGCTGTCGCAGAAGCGGCTGTTCGTGGCCGGCGAGCCGCTGACCGACGCGATGGTCTGGGAGCAGGGCAACCGCTACTGCTTCCGGCTGCGCCCCTCCACCTATATGCAGGCGGCGATGCTGGTCGAGGAAGCGGCGAAGCTGCCGGCCAAACGCTGGGTGAGCGTGGCGCCGAACTACGAATACGGCCAGTCCGCGGTGAAATGGTTCAAGCAGTTGCTGAGCGCCAGGCGCCCGGACGTGGAGTTCGTGGCCGAGCAATGGCCGGCGCTGGGCAAGATCGACGCCGGCGCCACCGTCCAGGCGCTGGCGCAGGCCAAGCCGGACGCGATCCTGAACGTGACCTTTGGCCCCGACCTGACCAATTTCGTCCGCCAGGGCAACACCCGCGGCCTGTTCGAGGGCCGCGCGGTTGTCTCGGTACTGACCGGGGAACCCGAATATCTGGAGCCGCTGGGCGAGGAGACGCCGCCCGGCTGGATCGTTACCGGCTATCCGTGGGACCATATCCAGACCAAGGCGAACAAGGATTTCGTCACCGCCTACCAGCAGAAATTCAACGCGCATCCGATGATGGGCTCGGTGGTCGGCCACGCGCTGATCACCGCCATCGTCGCCGGCATCGCCAAGGCGGGCAGCGTCGAGACCGACAAGCTGGTCGAGGGCTTCAAGGGCGCCGCCTTCGACACGCCGTTCGGCCGCGCCAGCTTCCGGGCGCTGGACCATCAGGGCACGCTGGGCACCTTCGTCGGCAAGACGGCGCTGAAAGACGGGCGCGGGGTGATGGTGGACTGGCGCTACGCGGACGGCGCGAACTATCTGCCGGACACGGCGGCGACGCGGAAGCTGCGGCCGCTCGCCGACTGAGCGGCATGGATTTCCTTGTCGTCCAGCTGCTGACCGGGCTCGCCTCGGCGTCGTCGCTGTTCCTGATCGCCGCCGGGCTGACCGTGATCTTCGGCGTCACCCGGGTGGTGAACTTCTCGCACGGCAGCCTGTTCATGCTGGGCGCCTATATCGGCTGGACCATTCTGATCCGGCTGCCGCGCGATCCGCTGTGGTTCGCGGCCGGCGTGCTAGGCGCGGCGCTGGCGGTCGGCGCACTCGGCGCGGCGCTGGAGGCGGTGCTGCTGCGCCGGCTGTATCGCGCGCCGGAGCTGTTCCAGTTGCTGGCCACCTTCGGCGTGCTGCTGATCGTGCAAGATCTGACGCTGCTGATCTGGGGCGCGGACGACCTGACGCTGCCGCGCCCGCCCTGGCTACGCGCCTTCGTGCGCGTGGGCGCGGAGCGGTTCCCGCTCTACGACCTGATCCTGATCGCCATCGGGCCGATGGTGCTCGGCCTGCTGTGGCTGCTGCTGCGGCGCACCCGCTTCGGCATCCTGCTGCGCGCGGCGACCGAGAACCGGCAGATGGTCGCGGCGCTGGGGGTGAACCAGAAGGCGCTGTTCAGCGCGGTGTTCACGCTGGGTTCGGCGCTGGCGGGGCTGGGCGGGGCGCTGGCGCTGCCGGATGCCTCGGCCAATTTGCAGATCGACCTCGGGGTGATCGTCGAGGCGTTCGTGGTGGTGGTGGTCGGCGGCATGGGCAGCCTGCCCGGCGCCTATCTGGCCGCGCTGCTGATCGGCGTGTCGCAATCCTTCGGCATCGTGCTGTTCCCCCGGATCACCCTGGTGCTGGTGTTCGCGGTGATGGCGGTGGTGCTGGCGCTGCGTCCGCAGGGGCTGCTGGGCAGCGAGGCGACGAGCACGGCGGAAACGACGCGGGCAAGCCGGCCGGTGCGTCCGGCCTCGCGCGCCGCACGGCTCGCGGGCGGGCTGGCGCTGTGTCTGGCGCTGGCGGCGCCGCTGCTGCTCGGACCCTATCCGCTGTCGGTGGCGACCGAGGCGATGATCGCCGTGCTGTTTGCCGCCAGCCTGCATTTCACCATGGGACCAGGCGGCATGCCGAGCTTCGGTCATGCCGCCTGGTTCGGCATCGGCGCCTACGCGGCGGCCCTGCTGGCGCGGCAGACGATGGGGATGGGGCTGGTGCTGGCGCCTTTGTTCGCGGGCACGGTCGCGGCCGGGTTCGGCTGGTTCGTGGTGCGGCTGTCGGGCGTGTATCTGGCGATGCTGACGCTGGCCTTCGCGCAGATCGTCTGGGCGGCGGCCTCGCAGCTGGTCGATCTGACCGGCGGCGACAACGGCATATTGGGCGTGCGCGCCACCGGCTGGGTCGCAGCACCTTCCGTATTCTACTGGCTGGCGCTGGCGTTGTGCCTGGGCGGGGCGATGGCGCTGCGCCGCGTGCTGTTCGCCCCGTTCGGCTACGCGCTGCGCGCCGCACGCGACGCGCCGCTGCGGGCCGAGGCGATCGGGCTGGATGCACAAGCGCTGCGGCTGGTGGCCTTCACGATCTCCGGTGCCACGGCGGGGCTCGCGGGCAGCGTGTTCGCCTACGCCAAGGGCAGCGTGTTCCCCACCTATATCGGCATCGGCAAGTCGGTCGACGCGCTGCTGATGGTGCTGCTGGGCGGGGTGGAGACGATGGCCGGGCCGGTGGTGGGGGCGATCGCCTATACCGGATTGTTCGACGCGCTGCTGTTGATCACCGACCTGTGGCGGCTGGTGCTGGGGATGGCGATCGTGGCGTTGGTGCTGGCCTTCCCGGACGGGATCGCCGGCCGGGCTGGGCGGCGATGAGCCTGCTCGTGGCCGAGCGTCTGGAAAAATCCTTCGGCGAGACGCGCGCGGTCGCCGGCGTCTCGTTCAGCCTCGACGCCGGCGAGATGCTGGCCCTGATCGGGCCGAACGGCGCGGGAAAATCCACCTGCTTCAATATGCTGAATGGCCAGTTGCACCCGGATTCCGGGCGGGTGCTGCTGGCGGGACGTGACATCTCCCGCCTGTCGCCCCGCCATATGAGCCGGCTCGGTGTCGGGCGGAGCTTCCAGCTCGCCGCCACCTTCACCTCGATGACGGTGCGCGAGAATGTGCAGATGGCGCTGATCGCGCAGTCCGGCGAGGTCTGGCGCTTCGTCCGGCCGGCCCGCGCGTTGCATGTCGCCGAAGCCGATGCGCTGCTGGCCCTGGTGGGCATGGCGGATCAGGCGGAGCGCGCGGCAAGCGTGCTGGCCTATGGCGATCTGAAGCGGCTGGAACTGGCGATGGCGCTGGCCGGCACGCCGCGCCTGCTGCTGATGGACGAGCCCACCGCCGGCATGGCGCCGGTCGATCGGACCGCGCTGATGGCCCTGGTGCGGCGCATCGCGCGCGCGCGCGGCGTGGCGGTGCTGTTCACCGAGCACGACATGGACGCGGTGTTCAGCACCGCCGACCGCATTCTGGTGCTGGACCAAGGCCACCTGATCGCCGAGGGCGACGCGGCGGCGATCCGCGCCGACCCGCGCGTGCGGGCGGTCTATCTGGGCGAGGCGTGACGCACCGACCGGCCTATCCGCCGCGCAGCTCCGCCAGCCCGCGCAACGCCGTGCCGTCGGGGGCGAAGTTGGCGGGCGCCAGCCAGGCCAGCAGCGCGTCCCGGCAGCGCGGCCACTCATCATCCAGAATACTATAATATACTGAGTCGCGGCGCCTGCCCTTCACCACCATATGCGCGCGCAGCGTGCCCTCCGGCGTGAAACCAAGGCGTTCGGCGGCACGACGGGACGCAGCGTTGCGGGTGTCGCATTTCCATACCAGACGCCGATAGCCGAGATCGTCCATGGCGAGCTTGAGCAGCAGGAAAACCGCCTCGGTCGCGGCGCGGGTGCGCTGCATGCGCGGCGCGAACCAGATGCTGCCCAGCTCGATGGCGGCGTGCTTCGGCTGCATGTCCAGCAGCGCCAGCCAACCTGAAACATCTCCGGTGGCCACCGGCCGCACCGCCCAGACCATCGGATCGTGCATCGCGGCGACGTCGGCGACGAAGCCGGCCAGCGCCGCCTGCGAGGCGAACGGGCCATAGCCCATATAGGTGAAACTTTCATCCGCCCCCTGCGCCGCGCGCCAGAGTTCGGCCGCATGGCGGCGGTGCAACGGCTCCAGCACCACATGCTGGCCGCGCATCGGCACGCGCGCCGGCAGCGGGCGCGGGGTAGTATCGACCTCTGGACCGAGGGGCAGGCTCATGGATGGTGCCTCTTTCGTGACTTGGCCGCCGGATTGCGGCAAGCTGTTGGAAGACCCATATCGAACGGGCGAAACCTCAGGGAGGCATATCATGTCGCGCACACCGTTTATCGCCGCAGTACTGTTCGCCGGGCTCATGGCCGGGCCCGCGTTCGCCGCCACTCTCGAATTTCACGCCGATCTCAAAGGCGCTTCCGAAGTGCCCGCCAAGACCACCGCGGGCACCGGCGAGGCGCTGGCGAAGCTGGACACGACGACGAAACAGCTGACCTATACCGTGACCTTCGACAAACTCTCCGGCCCGGCGACGGCGGCGCATTTCCATGGCCCGGCGGCGCCCGACGCCAATGCCGCCCCCGTCGTGCCGCTCCCGGCCCCGGTCGTCAGCCCCTATCACGGCACCGCCACGCTGACGGACGCGCAGATCGCGGATCTGCAGGCCGGCAAGTGGTACGTCAATGTCCACACCGCCGCGAACCCCGGCGGCGAGATCCGCGGGCAGGTGACGGCGGGCAAGTAGCCGGAAACGCCCGGCGGCGGCCCTACTCCGCTGCCGCCGGGCGGGCGTGCAGGCGACGCAGCGTGCGGTCGATCCACTGCGCGGTCAGTTTCTCCTGCACACCGTTCTGGCGCAGGCGTTCGTTCAGCCCCGGAAAATCGACGCGATCCAGCGCCTGATCCTGGTTGAAGCAGCTGAACACCACCGTGCGCTCCCCGGTCTCGGGGTTCACATGCGCCTGGAGGCACTGGGCGCAGACTTCCTTCATCATGCACTGCATCGGCGAGTTGATCGAGCCGATGGCGCTGTGGCCGGGCTTGAGATAGGGCGCCAGCACGCCATGCCGGGCGATCCCCACCGCCTGCATCATCCGGTCCGAACCGATGGCGATGATGTGTTCGGCGTCCTTCAGCGGCACCGCCTGCGCGCCCAGATGGCCGGCACCGTACGCCGCCATCGCCTGGACGATGTTGCCGACGAAGCTCTTGTCCTGCGGCCGGGCGGGATTGGGGGCGAAGCCGGGCGCCTCGTCGCAGCACCAGACGATGGTATCGGCGGCGCGCTCGATGTCCTCCACCTTGTAGCGGTCGCGGATCGCCTTGTAGCCGGCGAAATAGATCACCTTCGAGCCGGCCGC